>DASXMT010000363.1:0-11115 GCA_036495505.1 Acidimicrobiales bacterium
GTCCCCCCGGTTTCCCCAGCTCCCCTTCGGGCTCCTTCGGCTCCTCTGTTTGCCGGGGCGTCCCTTTGAGTTGCCCTGGCGTCCCTTCGGTTCCGGCCGTTCCCCTCGGTGGCGCCGGGCTCAACGGGCGATCCCCGATCCGATCACCAGCTCGGGACGGCCCGGGTCGTACAGAGCCACGGTCTGCCCCGGCGCGATGCGGCGCTGGGGTCGGTCGAAGCGGACGGCCAGACCCTCGTCGCCGTCACCGCCACCATCGCCACCATCGCCGGAGGGAGCGAGCACGCATCCCACCGGGACGCCGTGGGCGCTGCACTGGGCGATCGCCGCTGCGCCCTGCGGCCAGGGCTCGTCAACCCAGGTGACGGTGTTCAGCTCGACTCCCGGGGCGTTCGCCGACTCCGGGGGCCCGACCAGCACCCGTCGGGCGGTCAGATCGACCGAGGTGACGTACCGGCGCCGGCCGTCCGTTCCGTGGCCCATACCCCGGCGCTGGCCCACGGTGACCAGTTCGAGGTCGTCGACCGGGCCCAGGTCGTCGCCCGTCTCATCATCGACCATGCGCCCGGGGTGGAGCGGCAGCCGATCGCCGAGGAACCCACGCCGACCCTCATCCGACCGGATGAAGCACACATCCTGGCTGTCGGGCTTGTCCGCGGTGCGGAGGCCCAGCCGGGTCGCCTGTGCCCGCACCTCCTGCTTGGTCAGGACTCCCACCGGGAACGAGCAATGGGCCAGCTGATCCTGTCCCAGCATGGACAGCACGTAGGACTGGTCCTTCAGGTGGTCGGCCCCCCTCCGGAGCCGGAAGTGGCCGTCGGCGGTGATCGCCCGCCGGGCGTGGTGGCCGGTGGCCACGGCGTCGAACCCGAGGGACAAGGCCCGGTCCAAGAGACGATCGAACTTGAGGTGGCGGTTGCACTCGATGCACGGATTGGTGGTGCGCCCTTCGGCGTGGCCGTTCACATAGGGCGTCACCACCCGAGCCTCGAAGTCGTCGGCGAAGTTGAACACGTGGTGGACCAGCCCCAGTTGATCGGCGACGCGCCGGGCATCGTCGACATCGGCCACGGAGCAGCACCCCGAGTCGGAGCTTCCGCCCCACAGCTTCAGCGTCGCCCCCACCACATCGGCGCGGCCCAGCTCGTCGGCCAGGATGGCCGCGGCGACCGAGGAGTCGACCCCTCCCGACATGGCAACCAGTACTCGCACCCGTTCAGTTTCGCAGTTGCGAGACCGCCTCCGGGACCGCGGCCAGGGCCAGGTCGATCTCCTCGGCCGTGGTGGTGTACCCGAGCGAGAAGCGGATCCCGCTCACCGCCTCTTGCCGGGTGAGTCCCATGGCCAAGAGCACGTGGCTGGGCTCGACGGCCCCGCTGGCGCACGAGGCACCGGCCGACGCCGCCACCCCGGCCTGGTCCAGGAGGACCAACAGCGCCTCGGTCTCCACGCCGGGGACCTGCAGATGGGCGATGCCGGCCACCGTCGGGGACCGGCCCCCCGTGGCCAGCGCCCCATCGACCTGGTCGATGAGGCCGTCGAGCAACCGGTCTCGAAGGGCGGCCACCCGGGCGACCGTCTCGGTACGCTGATCGCCGGTCACCCGAAGGGCTTCGGCCATGGCCGCGATCCCAGCCACGTTCTGGGTCCCGCTCCGCCGCTCCCGCTCTTGGCCCCCGCCGTGGATGACGGGGGCGAGGGGAACGCCGGTCCGGGTCACCAGGGCCCCCATCCCCTTGGGCCCACCGAACTTGTGGGCACTGATGGCCACCAGGTCGACCGCTCGGCATTGCTCAGCCGGATCGAGCCAGGAGACGACCTGGACGGCGTCGGTGTGCACGACGGCGTCGGGCGACCGTTCGTGCGCCAAGCTGGCCACCTCGTCCAGAGGCTGGATCGTCCCGATCTCGTTGTTGACCCCCATCACGCTCACCAAGCTGACTTCCGCCGTGCAGGCCTCGGCCAGCTGATCGAGGTCCACCACGCCGGCGCCGTCGCTCCGCACCTCTCGCAGCTCCACCCCGAACTGCTTGGCTGCGGCCCGGCAGGCGTTCAGGACGGCGGGGTGCTCCATGGCCGTGCACACGATCGGACCGATCGGCCGGTCGCGGGCGGCCAGGGCCCCGAACACGGCCAGGTTGTCGGCCTCGGTACCACCACTGGTGAACACCACATCGCCGGGGTCGACGGCCAGGGCCGCGGCCAGGGCCTCCCGGGCGTCGTCGAGCGCCATGCGGGCGTCGCGCGCCGTGCCGTGACCCCCAGAGGGGTTTCCGAACCGATCGGAGAGAAAGGGCAGCATGGTCGCCACCGCCTCGCTCCGCATCGGCGTGGTCGCCGCGTGGTCCAGGTAGGCGCGCACCGCCTCAGTCTGGCACTGGCGGGCCCAACGCCGGACCGGGTCAGGAAATCGAGACCGCTTTGATGTTGCAGAACTCCCGGATGCCATGGGCCGAGAGCTCACGACCGTGGCCCGAGCTCTTGATCCCACCGAAGGGTAGGGCCGGGATGGAGGCGACCATGCTGTTCACGAAGACCAGCCCCGCCTCCAGGTCGTTCACGAACCGCAGCTGCTCGTCGGGTTCGGTGCTCCACACGCTCGATCCCAGGCCGAACTCGGTGCCATTGGCCGCCGTCAGTGCCTCGTCCGCGCTGGCCACGGTGAAGAGGAGGGCGACCGGCCCGAACACTTCTTCGGTGGCCACTCGCATCTCCGGGGTGATGTCGGCGATCACCGTGGGGCGGTAGAAGAAGCCGGGGTGTCCCGTGCCCCCCGGGCCAACCACCCGTTCGCCGCCGCACAGGATCGTGGCCCCCTTGGCTCGAGCGTCTTCCACCTGCGCCTCGATTGTGTCCCTTGCTATGGCGGTGACCAGCGGCCCCACCTCGGTGGCCGGGTCGAAGGGGTCGCCCACCGACAGGGCCTCCATGCCGGCGACGAAGCCGTCGGTGAACGCATCGGCCACCGCCTCATGCACGATGAAACGCTTGGCTGCGATGCACGACTGGCCGTTGTTCTGCACCCTGGCCTGTACGGCAACGGGGATGGCCCGCTCGAGGTCGGCCGAGGGCAGGACGATGAACGGATCGCTTCCGCCAAGCTCCAGTACCACCTTTTTCCCCACCGCTCCCGCCTGACCCCCGACGGCCCGGCCCGCGCCCACGCTGCCGGTCAGGGTCACCGCTTTGACCCGCGGATCGGCGATGATGGCCGGGACCTGGTCGGTGCCGATGAGCAGGGACTGGAACACGCCGGTGGGACCTCCGGCCCGGCGGATCACATCCTCTAGAAGGAGCGACGTGCGGGACACGTTGGGGGCGTGCTTCAACAGCCCGACGTTGCCGGCCAAGAGGCCCGGAGCAGCGAAGCGAACCACCTGCCACAACGGGAAGTTCCAGGGCATGATGGCCAGCACCGGCCCGAGGGGCTGGTACCTGATCATCCCCTGGGCTCCGTCGAGGGCCACCTCCTCGTCGGCGATGAAGGCGGGGCCATGCTCGGCGTACCATCGGAAGGCACTGGCACACTTGGCCACCTCGCCCTTGGCCTGGGCGAACGGCTTGCCCATCTCGGTGGTGAGCAGGTGGGCGATGTCGGGAAGCTCGCCCTCGAGCAGGTCGGCCACCGTGATCAACAGGCGGGACCGGTCACCCACCGGTGTGGCCGCCCACATCATCGCGGCCGACTCGGCCGCGGCCAGTCGGTTCTCCACCTCGGCCGCGTCGAACGGCTCGAAGCGTTGCAGGGTCTCGCCGGTCGTGGGATTGACGGAGGCCAGCGGTGGTCCGAACGGGGCAGAAGTCATGGCTCGATTCTCCCTCATTGTTCTCCTCTACGTTCTCTGCTTCGCCCTCCACTGCGTTCTCGGGTTCGTTCTCCGGTTCGTTCTCCGGTTCGTTCTCGGGTTCGTTCTCCGCCGCCGAGACCCAGCACCTCGGGAATCAGCCGGCGCTGCAGCTTCCCAGTGGCCGTGCGGGGGAGCGAGCGGGCGACGATGTATTCCTTGGGCCGTTTGTACGGCGCCAGGCGGGCCTCAGCCTGGGCTCGGAGGAGGCTCACATCAAACGAACCGTCGTGGCCGACAGGATCCCGGACATCGGCGTCGGGGATCACCGCTGCGCACACCCGCTCGCCCCACGTCTCGTCGGGTACCCCGAACACGGCGACCTCGGACACCCCGGGAACGTCGGCCAAGGCTGCCTCTACCTCTGCGGGATAGACGTTCACCCCGCCACTGATGATCAGGTCGTCCCGCCGGCCGTCGAGAAAGAGGTAGCCGTCGCCATCGAGCCGTCCGATGTCTCCCACCGTGAAGCTTCCGTCCCGCCAGGCGCCAGCCGTCTTGGCCTCGTCGTTCCAGTACACGAAGCGGGCAAACGACGGAGGACGGCACCACACGGTTCCGTCGTCGTCCACGGTCAGGTGACGTCCCACTCGAGCCCGCCCGACCGTCCCCGGTCGCTCCGACCACTCGGCCGATGAGCACACCGTGAACTGCCCCTCGGTGGAGCCGTAGAACTCCCAGAGCACGTCGGGCCCGACCCGTTCCATGGCCGCCCGCTTGACCACCGGCGGACAGGGCGAACCTGCATGGATCAGCAGTCGGAGCGAGTCGAATCGGGCGGGAAGGGCGCTTCCCAGGGACAAGAGACGATGGAGGGCGGCGGGAGCCATGAACGTGGTGGTGGGCACCACCTCTGCCTCGCCGGACAGGGCAGCCAGCGCGGCGGCGGCGTCAAAGCGGGAGAGGATCACACAGGTCCCCCCGGACAGCAGCGTGCCGGCGGCGAAGCGTATGGACACCGAGTGGTACATCGGTGAGCAGACCAGGTGCACGTCGCTCGGACCGAAGTTCCAGAGGTCGGCCTCGTCTCTGAAGGCGGCTGCCGCGGTGGGCTGGTCCCAGATGCCCGTCCATACCCCCTTGGCCCGTCCTGTCGTCCCCGAGGTGTAGTGCATGGGTCGAGCCAGAGGATAGGGCGACAGGTCCATCGGCGTGCCTCGATCCAGTGCTGCCAGGGCCGCGGCGTCGATGATGGTGAGCGATGGGCGGGCGTCGGCCAGCAGCAGCTCACGCTCGGTCGGGACCAGCGTGGCGTTGAGCAGCACCGGCACCACCCCGGTGCGGAGGGCACCCAGCACAGCGCAGAGCAATCCAGCCGACGACGGCAGGCAGAACGCAACCCGGTCCCCCGGCCCGAGCCCGGCGGCGGCCAACGCCCCGGCGGCGCGCCGTTGCCGTGCCTCGGCCCCGTCGGCGTCCAGCACCTCGATGAGCGGAGCTTGGCTCACGGCAGCTCCTCGACGGCTGGCGTATGAGACGGCAACGGGCGAATCGGCACGAGGTCCACCGGCCGAGGCTACCGGGCACCGCGGCGTGCCAAGCTGAGCGGATGCCGAACCAGGACCCTGCCGTTGAGGCCGCCCAGGCCATGGTCAGGCGGGCCACCCGCATCGTCGTCCTGACCGGTGCCGGCATCTCGACCGACTCAGGCATCCCCGACTTCCGCGGCCCGTCCGGGGTGTGGACCAAGAACCCGGGCGCCGAGAAGCTGTCCAACCTCGAGACCTATATGGCCGAGCCGGACGTGCGGGTCAAGGCGTGGCAGAACCGGCTGGAGTCACCGACCTGGGCAGCCGAGCCCAACCCCGGGCACACCGCCGTGTCCCAGCTGGCGACCACGGGCAAGGTCATCCTCGTCGTCACCCAGAACATCGACGGCCTGCACCAGGCGGCCGGGACCGACCCGTCCCTTATCGTCCAGATCCACGGCACCATGCACGAGGTGGAGTGCATGTCGTGCGGCGACCGTAGACCGATGTCGACCGCGCTGGATCGGGTCGCAGCCGGTGAGGTCGATCCGCCCTGTTTGGTCTGCGGCGGCATCCTCAAGTCGGCCACCATCAGCTTCGGCCAGAACCTGGTACCCGAGGACATACGTCGGGCCGAGCAGGCGGCGGGCCAGTGCGACCTTCTGATGGCGGTGGGCTCGAGTCTCGCCGTCTTCCCCGCTGCCGGCCTGGTACCAACGGCACACCGGGGCGGAGCCGGGATCGTCATCGTCAACGCCGAGCCGACCGGCTTCGACGACCTTGCCGATGTGGTGGTCCGGTTGCCTATCGGTCAGGCCCTTCCGGCCATCGTGGGCTGAACTCCGAGCGGGGCGGAAGTCCCTGTCCTACAAGTCCTTCTCGGTTCCTACCAGTGAGTTCCTAGGCGTCCTTCTTGGTTCCTACCGGGTGATTCCTACGAGTCCTTCTTGGCTCGCTTCTTGTCCCTCTTGCTCTGCTTCTTCTCCGGCGTGTCCAGCTTGACCTTGCGTCGGGGCTTCAGGGCGAACCACCAGACGCTGGCCATCGTGGCCAAGACTCCGACTGCGGCCGCCGGTTTGAGGATCTTGCCGGAACGGTCTGACATGCATGTGACGTTACTCCTCCCCAGAGCGAGGCCGCTCCCGTCGTGCTCAAACCTGATCGGGCACCCGCACCACCACGTCCTCCGGACGCTCCCTGCCCTCGACCAGGTCGATCAGGAACCGAGCCACCCATTCCGGCGAGTTGAACGCCTCGGCCTCCTTGAGGGCCACGAACCGGCCGACCGACGGCAGCCGCTCGATGGGTGCCTCGCGCATCATGGACTGCATCGCAGTGTCGACCACCCCGGGGGCCACCGCGTAGGCCAGCAGTCCGTGGGGCGCCTCTTCTCGGGCCACGACCTGGGTGGCCATGTCGACAGCCGCTTTGGAGGCGCAATAGACGGCCATGCCCTCGTAGAGGGTCCTCGACGCCCCGGAGGTCATGTTCACCAGCACCCCGGTGCCGTCGCGCTCTCGGACGTGGCGGGCGAACGTGCGGCTCCCGAACAGGACGCCTTTGACGTTGACATCCACGTGGTGGGCCAGGGCGGCGGTACCTGCGTCGGCCAGGAAGTCGATCGGCTCGAGGACGCCGGCGTTGTTGACCCACAGGTCGATCCGGCCGAACCGGTCGATGACCATGGACCCGAACCGGTCGAGGGCCTCGGCATCGGTCACGTCCGCCGCCAACGTGACCGCCCCGGCTCCGGGCGGTGCGGTCGGCCGGGTCCGGGCACAGAGGCCCAGCCGAAACCCGTGCTGGGCAAAGGTCGAGGCCAGTCCGGCGCCCAGTCCCCTGCTTGCTCCCGTCACCACCGCCACCGGTGTGCTCACCTCAACGCTCGGTCGCATAGAAGACGTTCTTGACCTCGGAGTACGCACCGAGGGCCTCGAGGCCCAGCTCCCGGCCGAACCCTGATTGCTTCATCCCACCGAAGCTGGTCTGGACGCGCACGGAGCCGTTGGAGTTGATCGACAGGTTCCCTGCCTCCACCGCTCGGGCCATGCGCAAGGCCTTGGCCCCGTCCCGAGTCCAGATGGATCCGGACAGGCCATAGGGCGTGTCGTTGGCCAGCCGCACCGCTTCGTCTTCGCCGTCGAAAGGGATCACCGCTACGACCGGCCCGAAGATCTCCTCGGATGACAAGCGCCAGTGGTTCTCAGCCGGGGCCACCACCGTGGGCGGGAACCAAAACCCGGGTTCGTCCGGGAGTGAACCGGAGATGAGCGGCTCGACGGCCCCACCGTGCGGATCGCCCATCCCCGCGGCCAGATAGCCGGCAACCACGGCTCGCCGGCTGGCCGAGGCAAGTGGGCCCATCTGGGTGTCCGGATGACGCGGGTCGCCCACCCGCCAGGCCCCCACCGCCTCCGCCAGCAGCTCGAGGAACCGATCGAAGACCGACCGCTCGACCAGGATCCGGCTGCGGGCACAGCAGTCCTGGCCGGAGTTGGCAAAGACGCCGCCGGGCGCGGCAGCAGCAGCCCGCTCGACGTCCGCGTCGGCGAAGACGATGTTGGCCGACTTCCCACCCAGCTCCAGAGTGACCCGCTTGATGGTCCTCGATGCCGTGGCCATGATCTCGCGCCCCACCGCGGTCGACCCGGTGAAGGCCACCTTGGCCACATTGGGATGCCCGGCCAGCCGCGCCCCGGCCACCGGTCCCGTTCCCACCACCACCTGGAGCACCCCGGGCGGAATCCCGGCCTCGAGGGCCAGGGCCTCGAGGCGGAGGGCGGTGAGCGGCGTGAGCTCGGCCGGCTTCACCACCACCGTGTTGCCGGTGGCCAGGGCAGGCCCCACTTTCCACGAGGTGATGGCCAGCGGGAAGTTCCACGGCACGATCGCCGCCACCACCCCCAACGGCTCGTTGAACGTGAAGTCCACGCCGGCGCCGACGGGCACCGTCGCCCCTCGATGCTTATCCACGGCGCCGGCGTAGAAGTGGAGTACCTCGGCCACCATGGCGACCTCATTCCTGCTGTCGCTGATCGGCTTGCCCACGTTGGCCGTCTCCAACTGGGCCAGCTCCTCGGCACTCTCCTCCACTGCGGTGGCGAACCGCCGCATCAGGCGGGCGCGATCGGAAGGAGAGACGGCCCTCCACGCCGGGAAGGCTCTGGTGGCCTGGGCCACGGCCACATCGACGGCCTCGACCCCGCCCAGAGGGAGCTCGGCAAGGGGCTTCTCGGTGGCCGGATCGACCACGGTGAGGGTGTTCTCGCTCAAACCCGATCCCCCGACCTGGACGCCTCCACCAGTGCCTCGAACAGCGGCGCACCACCGCGTTCTTCCGGATGCCACTGCACACCCACCACGAAACGATGGCTCGGCAGTTCGATCGCCTCGATGACGCCGTCGTCGGCTCGCGCCGTGACAACCAGGCCCTGCCCCAGTTCCCCGATGGCCTGATGATGGCAACACGGAACCGGGAACCGATCGCCGGCTATGCAGTTGATCCTGCTCCCGGCCTGTGAAGTCACTGAAACATCGCCGAAGGCGCCCGGCGCCGGCTGGTGCGTTGTGGCGCCGATGACGTCAGGCAGATACTGCACCAGGTCGCCGCCCAGATGGACGTTGAGGAGTTGCGCTCCGCGGCAGATGGCCAGCACCGGCACATCGGCGCGGAGGGCCTCGGCCAACACGGCTAGCTCACTGGCGTCGCGCATTGGACTGACGGCACGGTTACGCGGGTTCCGGGTCTGTCCGTACTGGGCGGCATCGACATCGCCGCCACCGATCAGCACGAGCCCGTCGAGTATGTCCATGGTCTCGGCCGCCCCGGCCTCGGGACCCACGGCGCCTGGGTCGTACGGCGGGAACAGGAGTGGCTGACCACCGGCCTCGGCAATGCGGTCCACGTAGTCGGCCGGCACCAGCGCGGCATCGCGCTCCCAGGCCCCCCACGAGCTGGCCTGGCGGTAGGTGGTCACGCCGATCAGCGGGTGAGTACGAGTTGTCGACATGCGAGACCAGTATCCCATCCGATCGATCGGGGCCGTTTGGGCATGCCGACGGTAGGGTGCGACCGGACAGGCCGACCGGACAGGCCGACCGGACAGGTACGACCGGACAGGAAAGTAGGCGAGGACAGCGATGGCACGACTGGACGGCAAGGTGGCGATCGTGACGGGCGGGGGTAGTGGGATCGGTCGTGTGACCGCCGAGCTGTTCGCCACCGAAGGGGCGCAGGTTGTGGTGGCCGACGTCCAGGCCGACCAAGCGGCCTCGGTGGCCGCGTCGATCGTGGACAGCGGTGACCGAGCGACGGCCATCACCGTCGATGTCACCAACGAAGACCAGGTCCGCTCCATGGTCGAACACACCGTCGACACCTTCGGCGGGCTCCACGTGCTGATGAACAACGCCGGGATCTTTCCCGACGACGATGGCGGTGTACTGGATACGCCACCCTCCACGTGGGACGTGGTGATGGACGTGAACCTGAAAGGGGTGTGGCTCGGGTGCCGTGCCGCGGTGCCCGCCATGCTCGCATCGGGCGGTGGGTCCATCGTCAACGTGGCGTCGTTCGTAGCCCTGGTCGGGGCGGCGACCGCCCAGGTGGCATATACCGCCAGCAAAGGGGGCGTGCTCTCGTTCACCCGGGAGCTGGCCGTGGAGTACGCCCGACAGGGCATCCGGGCCAACTCGCTGTGTCCCGGACCGATCGAGACCCCGTTGCTGGCCGAGCTCCTGGCCGACCCGGCCCGTCGCCAGCGTCGATTGACCCACATCCCCATCGGCCGGTTCGGGCGCCCCGAGGAGATCGCCAGGGCCGCCTTGTTCCTGGCCTCAGACGAGGCTTCGTTCGTCACCGGTTCGTCGATGGTGGTCGACGGGGGCATCACCGCTGCCTACGTGACGCCGGAATGACGCTGGACGGGCCGGAGTGACGCTGGACGGGAGGGCCCCGTCGCGAAAGAGTTCGGGGATGCTCACCGTCGAGTCGCTTCGACAGCAGATCGCCGTCGGCGCCATCGATACCGTCGTGGTGGCCTTTCCCGATCTCCAGGGAAGGCCGGTGGGGAAACGGGTGACGGGGCCGTTCTTTCTCGAACACGTGCTGGAGCACGGCATCGAAGTCTGTGACTACCTGTTGGCCGTCGACGTCGACATGGACCCGCTGCCCGGGTACCGCTTCGCCAACTGGGACAGCGGCTATGGAGACATGAACGCGGTGATCGACGTCGACACCATCCGACCCCTTCCCTGGCTGGAGGGCAGCGCCCTCGTGCTCTGCGACCTGGTCACCATGGAAGGCAAGCCGGTAGAGGTCTCGCCCCGCCGGATCCTCCGCCGGCAGCTCGAGCGGGCGGCCGAGCACGGCCTTGTCGTCAAGTGCGCCACGGAGCTCGAGTTCTACCTGTTCCGGAACTCGTTCGAGGAGGCAGCGGCGAAGGGCTGGCAGGGCCTCTCCCCCCATGCCGACACCATCGAGGATTACCAGCTGCTGCAGACCTCCCGCGACGAGTACATCATCGGGCGGATCCGCAACGAGATGCTCCAGGCCGGCATTCCCGTCGAGTTCTCCAAGGGAGAGGCGGGTCGGGGCCAGCACGAGATCAACGTCACCTACGGCGTGGGGCTCGAGGTCGCCGACCGCCACGTGGTGTTCAAGAACGGGGTCAAGGAGATCGCCTCCCAGCACGGCCGGGCCGCCACCTTCATGGCCAAGTGGTCCATGGACGAGGTCGGCTCGTCGTGCCACCTGCACACCAGCCTGTGGGACCTCGAGAGCGACGCGCCGGTGATGGCGG
>DASXMT010000364.1:0-8772 GCA_036495505.1 Acidimicrobiales bacterium
ACGCTGTCCCGGTTCGAAGCGAACACTGGCATCCCGGTGCTCGAGACCTACGGCATGACCGAAGCGGCCAGCCAGATCACGGCAAACCCGCTCCTAGGAACTCGAAAGCCCGGTTCGGTGGGGGTGCCGGTCGGCGTCGAACTGCGGATTACCGTCGACGAAAGGGTGGCCGCGGCGGACGACGCTGGCTCGGCGGACGACGCTGGCTCGGCGGACGACGGGTTCGGAGGACCCACGAGAGAGGTTGGCCGCCCCGGCCATGTCGAGATCCGAGGGCCCTCGGTCATCACTGCCTATGGCGGCAACCGGCACCGCGACCGCTTCACTGCCGACGGCTGGCTCAGAACCGGAGACCTGGGCACCCTCGACGACGACGGCTACCTCTTTCTCGTCGGCCGTACCGATGACGTGATCAATCGCGGGGGAGAGAAGGTCTACCCGAGGGACATCGAAGAAGCGATCCTGGTCGACCCCGACGTGATGGCCGCCGCGGTCGTGGCCGAGGACGACGCGGTGCTGGGTCAGGTGCCGGTCGCCTTCTTGGTGCTGCAGAGCGGTGTCGATGCCTCCGACACCGTCACCGTCGGGTACATCGTGAACCGGGTACGGAAGTGCCTCGATGCCACGTTGGTACGCAGCCAACAGCCCGTGGCCATCCACGTCATCGAGCGCTTGCCCGCCGGGGCCACCGGAAAGGTGCAACGGCGATCCCTTCGCCACCAGAGGCCGACGATCCTGTTCAGCCTCGGGTGCCGATGACGGCGGTCGCGGACGCCACCCAGCTCGCCGGCGCGCCCGTCCCCGATCCCCTGAGCCCGACGGGCCCCCTGAGCGAGATACGCCTCCTGAGCTCAGACCGCTCGCTGAGCGAAACGCCCCCGACGGCGCACGGCGAAGGCGAAGGAGAAGGCGAGGGCGAAGATACACCAGCCACCTCGGAGGTCCCTCCAGTCCCCGGCACCCGGAAGCGGCTCGACCACATCGACGCCATGCGGCCGATCAAACAAGCCGGCGTGGTCGGTACCCACACGTTGCTGGCCTTCGCCCCGGTGGCGGCAACGGTGGCCGCAGGAGCATCGTTGATGTTGCTGCACGTCACCCGCGAGGCTTTCCTGTTCGTCTCGGCATGCATGCTCACCTACAGCTATCGCCAGTCCAAGCGCATCGATCGGAGCTACTGGTCTCGCCGCTTCCTGTCGGTGGGAGTGCCCTACCTGTGCTGGACGCTCATCTACTTCCTCTTCTTACTGCCCAGCACCTACGAGAGCCCCGCCACCTCGCTGGGGCACCTCGGCTATCTCTTCGCCACCGGCTACTACCAGCTCTACTACCTGATCGTGGTGGCCCAGTTTTACGTGCTGTTCCCGTTGCTGTTGCTGCTGGTGCGGCGCACCGCCGGGCATCACCGCTCACTGTTGGCCATCAGCGGAGCCATCCAGATTCTCGCCGTCGGCCTGATGCACTGGAACGTCCTGCCGCCCAACATGCGGGGGTTTTGGGCCAGCCGGGAGATCACCTCGTACCAGTTCTATTTGATCGCCGGCATGGTGATCGCCTTCCACCTCGAAGAGGCACACGCCTGGCTGTGCCGCCATGTGCGCCTCATTATTGTGTTCACCGTGGCCAGTGCGGCAGTGGCCGAGGCCTGGTACTACCTGTCCGCCGACAACGTGGTCGGCTGGCTGGGATCGAGCTCGGACCCATTCCAACCGATCGTGATCCCGTTCAACATCGGCGCCATCGCCTGCATCTACCTGCTGGGCGTCGCCCTGGTCGACCGGCGCCGCTCCCGTCGGCTCCGGGCCATGGTCCATTCGGGCTCGGACAATGCCTACGGCATCTACCTGGCCCAGATGATCTTCATCACGCTGCTCGGCTGGCTGGGCTGGCGGCACCTCGACACCGTTGTGCCCTGGCCGATCGTGGCCGTCATCACCGTTGCCGTGGTGTTCGTGGCCTGCATCGCGCTGACCGCGGTGCTTGCCCGGACCCCGTGGTCCAAGGCATTGACCGGACGCTCCCGGACGACGTGGCGCTCGTTGCTCCCCCGCCAGGAACGCCCGGTGCCGGGCCAGGAGACGACCGCCACCACCACCTCCCCGATACCGGTGGAGGACGCTGGCGACAGCCCGCTCGAGCCGGACCTCGCCTCGCTGTGAGCAGTGGTCACCCGGTCAGCCCGGTCGGCCCGGTCAGCCCGGTCAGCCCGGTCGGCCCGGTCGGCCCGGTCAGGGTCGTGGCTATCCGCCGCCCAGCGCGGCCGCAATGGCCTGGCTGATGACCCGGTAGCCGCCATCGTTGGGGTGCTGATTCGGTCCGTAGGGTTTGGACGCGCACATCCAGGTGAGCGAGCAAACCCGGGCCACGTCGAGTGGGACCATACCCACGCCGTTCATCATCGTCGGATCGGTGCTCGTGGTGTTGAACGACCCGGCGACGTCGGCCATGGGGATCCCGGCGGCGGCATAGACGCCATGGAGGGCTTGATCGAGCCGGGCAACGGCGTCGAGGCTCTCAGGGGCCAGCATCCGTCCCGCCGGACCCCGGAGGTAGCTCCCGAGGTAGGGGTCGTAGTGGCCAACGCCGACGATCCGCATCCCGGAACTTCCCGCTGCTCGCAGAGCGGACAGGATCTGGGGCAGTTGCTGTTCGACCAGAGCGATGGACTGTGTCACGCAGGCCTGGTCGACCTGGCCCCGGTCGATGCAGGTCCGCAGATTGTTGAAACCGAGGTCCACGGTCACGATCACCGTCGTGGGGTGGTCCCGGAGGAAGTCGACGGCCGTCGCCAGCTGGGTTCCGTCCGGATAGGCGCAGTGACCGCCTCCTTCGATCATGGTGACTGTGGTCGCGCCGGGGCATCCGACTTCTTGCAGCTGGAGGGTGGGCCAGATGGCCCGCTCCTGGTTGACCAGATCGTTGGCGTAGCCCTCGTCCGTCGGCTGACCGTGGGGACTCGTCGGCGTGGGCTGGAATCCCACCGAGGCCGATCCACCGACGTCCAGATAGAAGTCGGGTCCGGTGGAGGCCGCATCGGCCCGCCCCGGTGCCAACACACCACCCACCAGGAGCCCGACCCCGATGGCAACGGCAATTGGCACTGTTCGCCAAAGCCGTCGCAGTGGCTTCATGGCTTCTCCTACGTCGAACGGGCTGGGCAACCGACGAACGCGGGTCGGTCGGGTCCGCATGGTACCCGACCGATTGCCGATCGTCGGGGGCGGACAACACCCTCGTGCCCGTCGACAGGAGCGGGAACGTCCGGACTGACACACCGGGTCGGTAGATTCGTTCGGTGCCTTCGATCCCGCCCGGCCCGACTGAGCTCGGCCGGAGTGTCGTGGTGTCCTCCGGTGGACCCGTCCCCGCTCCGTGGGCGGGAGCCCCTCGCATCGTTGTCGATCAGGCCACGCTGCAGGCGCCCGGCGCCGTGGTCGACACGCTGCACGCCGCCTGGGCCGACCGGCGCCCGGTCGTCGTCGAGCTCGGCGTCGAGACCGACCGCCTCCGGGCCCGCCAACGGTGCGACGAGCCGCCGTACGCACTGACGCCCGCCTTCGAGCTCGAGCTCGAGCGCCTGCAGTTCCTTGTCTGGGCCAACGCCTACGACGCCCGGGGCGGCGAGGTCATCTGGTGGCACGGGCGAAAGGCGGCTCGGCGCTTCGCCGACGCTGGGGTGCAACCTTGTGACGACGCCGACATCGAACTGGCCGACGGCACCCCTGCGTTCATCGACGGTGGTCCCTCCCATCCGCCCAGGCTGGGCAGCGGGATCCAGGTCATCCATCGGTGGAATGCGGAGGCCGGAGTGCTGCGCTTTGCCCGGCATGCCGCTCCTGGTGTTGCCCCGCCCGACGCCGAGGCGCCGGGCGCCGAACAAGGCGCGGCGACCGCACAAGGCAAGACGTCCGCGCCAGGCACGGCTTTGGCCGCCGACCAGCTGGCAGCCGTGGTCCACAGCTCGGGCCCTGCCCGTATCATCGCTCCGGCCGGATCGGGCAAGACCCGCGTCCTGACCGAGCGGCTCCGCCACCTCATTGCTGATCGATGCGTCGATCCCGCCACCGTGACCGTCCTGGCGTACAACGCCAAGGCCGCCGACGAGCTCCGGGAACGGTGTGTTGACATCATGACGCCCCAAGGCCCGGAGATTCGCACGCTCAACAGCATCGGGCTGTCCATCTGCAATCAATCAGACAAGCGCGGTCGCCTCAAGGTCCTGGACGAGGCGGGGGCGCGGGACCTGGTGGGGGCCGTGTTCGAGATCAGGCACCGAGCCAATACCGACACGGTGGTGCCCTACCTCGAAGCGCTCTCCGCCATCCGACTCGGTCTGCTCGACCCGGAACAGGCAGAGGAGACCTACCCGGACGCCGCCGGCGTCGCCGACGGGTTCGACCGCTACCGAGAGGGGCTCGTAGCCGCCCAGGCCGTCGACTTCGACGAGCAGATCTACCGGGCCATCGAGATCCTGTTGACCGACCCGGTCATCCGGGACAGAGCCCAGGAGCGCTGCCGCTACCTGCTGGTCGACGAGTTCCAGGACCTCAACCCGGCCCACCTCCTGCTCATCCGGCTGTTGAACGCACCGGGCTTCGACTGTTTCGGGGTCGGGGACGACGATCAGGTTCTGTACGGCTACTCGGGGGCTACCCCCGAGTACCTGATCCACTACGACCGCTACTTTCCCGGCGCAGCCCACCACGCCCTGGAAGTCAACTATCGGTGTGCACCGGTCGTGGTCGACGCGGCAACCCAGCTGCTCTCCTACAACCGGGAACGGGTGGTCAAGACGATCAGACCTGCACCCGGACGCACACTCGACCCCGGCGGTCTGATCGTCCGTCGCGCCGCCGGCGAGCAGCTGGCCTCTGCGGCCGCGGAGATCATCTCGCACTGGCGGGAGGCCGGCGCCGAGCTGACGGACATGGCCGTCCTGACCAGGGTGAATTCGGCATTGCTTCCCATCCAGGTGGCGCTGAGCGAGGCAAATGTCCCCTATGCGTCCACCTTGACCTCCCGCGTGCTCGGGCGTACAGGCGTGCGCACTGCGTTTGCCTACCTGCGCATGGGGGTGAGCCCTGAGCGGATCGGCCGACGGGACGTCGAGGACACCATCCGCCGCCCCTCCCGGGGCATCGCCCCCAACGTGGTCACGATGTTGACCAAGCGATCCCACACATCGGTCGAGGAGATCCGGCGGTTGGCCGGAAGCCTGTCGGGTCGGGACGTCCCCAAACTGTTGGCCTACGCAGACGACATCGACATGGTCTCGGTCGCCTGCACCAAGCCCACGGCATTGGCGCTCCGGACCATCCGCGTCGAGCTCGGCTTGGGCAAGACCATGGACACGCTCGACGCATCCCGGGACGAGCCCGACCGTTCCACTCACCATGACGACCTCCAAGCCCTCGAATCGGTCGCCGCCTTTCATCCTGACGTCGCCACCTTTGCCACATGGCTACGCGGCGTTCTCGAACGGACGCAGACCGAGGGCCCGGCAATCCTGTTGTCCACCGTGCACCGCATCAAGGGCCGCGAGTGGGACCGGGTCATCATCCTCGGGGCCTCGTCAGACGTGTTCCCGCACCGGCTGGCCGAGGACGTCGAGGGCGAGCGGCGGGTGTTCCACGTGGCCCTCACCCGGAGCAAGGTGCAGACCGTGGTCGTGGCTGACGAGGCATCGCCCTCGTTCTTCTTGGATGAGCTCAATGGGAGCAGGTCGCATGAGCCGCCCGATCGGCCGGCGCGGCCTGGACGGGCCGATGCGGCGACCGGCTCAGCGGGCGCGGTCGGCTCAGCGGCCAGAAAGGCCGGCCGAGGTGACCGCCAGCAACCGGTCGAGGCCACGGCGGCCAGCGCCGACCTACGAGCCTGGCGGACCGAGAAGGCCCGCGAAGCGGGGATGCCGCCGTACGTCATCCTCAGCGACCGACACCTGGAGGGCATCGTCGAGGAGGCACCGACCACCTTGGCGGCACTGGCCAAGTGCAAGGGGATCGGGCCCATGAAGCTGGAGCGATGGGGCGACGAGATCCTCGCCGTGCTCAGCGACGGCTCGGACGGCTGAACGCCACCTGGCCGAGTCGATTCCGGGTTCTGAGGACCCCCCTCCACCGCGGCCGACGAGGACGCTCGCACCTTTAAACTGGGGTGGTGACAATAGGAAGAAATACCGGTGGAAGTCCCGGCAAAAGCTGCGCCGAGTGATGCCCAGGGCTTACATGACTCCTGATGGGCACGCCGGGGTCTCGTTTGGCTTCTTCGGAACGCTCCTCGTCGGATTCCTCTATTTGTTGGGCGCGCTGCTGTTCGTGGGCTTGCTGATGTTCGTCGCCGCCGCGTTTGTGGTCGCCATCGTGGCTGCGCTGACCGTGCACGGCGTAGACCGACTCCTGGTGGCCGTCAGCCCGAAGTGGCGGGCACGCCGAGCCGCTCGTGGTCGGTTCGACCCGATGCGGAAGGTGATCGACACCACCGCGACCACGACTCGGTCAGCTCAGCCTCGGCTACGCAGTCACTAGGCCTCGGCGCGGCTACGCAGCCCCGTGGCCTCTCAGTCGCTAGGCCTCCACGCTGATTTCAATGCGGACGGGGCCAACGACCCCCGCTTTGGTCATGGCCTCTTTCAGGTCGGGATCAGCGGCAAAGCGTTGCGCATCATCGACCGAGGAGAACCAGTGCAACCCCGTGACGTCGTTCGGATCATCTGCGTTGCGTAGAACGACGGCATCACTGACGCCGTATCTGTCACGGATGGGTTGGGCATTGTCGTATTCAATCCGCCATGCCTCATAGTTGCCCACTGAATGCTGCACAATCATCAACACCTTTGCCATCCGGCCTCCTCTGACAGACTCCGCGCCCGACAAGCCAAACTACTTCGAACAACAACGGTGGGTCATCTCCAGATGTGCGTTATCTCCGGAGAGGCGAATGTCAAGCCATCTGCGATCCACCGATGCACCTCGAGGTGAGCGACTCGCATTGCCAGTGGGATGCGTCATCTGGGCAGGGCCTAGTTGTCGCGAAAGTACAGGCGCCGCTGACCGCCGGCTTCGAGGTGGCTCCGGGGGGAGTGCTCCGGTGGGAGGGCTCGAACCTCCAACATCCGGCTCCAAAGGCCGACGTTCTGCCGATTGAACTACCCCGGAAAAGCTCGCCGACGACCCTTCTGGTGCCCGCGTCAGCACACAGGCTAGGCCACCTGCCCGGGGTCCCGATCCGCCGCGTTGCTCAGCTGTCACGGCACGGCTTCGCCGCCCCGGTAGGCTCCGCCTGCGATGCAACGTCTTCCCTCGCAGGTCACCTAGCCGATCGATGAGGACAGCCGATGAAGATCCTCGTCGTCGACGACGACCCGTCAGTCAGCGGTGCGCTCAACCGCGCCCTGCGGCTGGAGGGATACGAGGTGGCGGTGGCTGGTGACGGGGCCGCCGCCTTGGAGGAGATCGCCATCAGGCCGCCCGACGCGGTGGTGCTGGATATCCAGCTGCCCACGCTGGACGGGCTCGAGGTGTGCCGACGGATCCGGGCCGCAGGCGACGACACCCCGGTGCTCATGCTCACCGCCCGCGACGCCATCAATGACAGGGTCCAAGGACTCGACGCCGGAGCCGACGACTACCTGGTGAAGCCGTTTGCCCTGGCCGAGCTACTGGCGCGATTGCGCGCCCTGCTCCGTCGCCGTCACGACGACGCCGGTGAGATCCTCCGCTTCGGCGATCTCTCCCTCGACCCCGGGAGCAGAGAGGCTCGCCGCGGGGACCGGGAGTTCACCCTCACCAGAATTGAGTTCGACCTCCTCGAGCTCCTGTTGCGCCACCCACGCCAGGTTCTCACTCGGGAGGTCATCCTCGACCGGGTGTGGGGCTACTCCTTCGACTCGGGAACCAACTCGTTAGCCGTCTATGTCGGCTACCTCCGCAGAAAGACTGAAGAAGGCGGCGAACCCAGGCTGATCCATACGGCCCGTGGTGTCGGCTACGTCTTGCGCGAGCAGTGACCTTTCGCGCCCGCTTGGTGCTGGCGGCCACAACGGCGGTGGTCATCGCTGTCGTACTCGCCGCGGTGTCCGCATACGTGGTGTCCAACAACTCGCTGATCGGCTCCCTTGACGACACGCTGACCCAACAGGCCGGGGCGGTGGCCAACTCGAACGCCCCCATCTCCAACGGGTGCACCGCCACATCGGGACAGTGTGTCCAGGTCATATCGCAGGAAGGGGACACGGGCGGGCCGGTCGTCGTCCCGGTGACACCCTCGGTCCGGGCCGTGGCCTCGGGAAAGAGCCCCGGCTACTTCAGTGATGTGACCATCCGCGGCGTAGACGCACGACAGATCGTGTATCCGCTTCAAAACGGGGCACTACAGATCACCGCCCCGTTGACGGGAGTGAACAAGGAACTCCGGAGCCTGGCCCTCGACCTGTGGATCATCGCCGCCGTGGGCGTCACCCTCGCCGTCTTGTTGGGGCTCCTGGTCGGCCGCACCGCGTTGGTGCCGCTCAACAGCCTGACCGAGGCGGTTGAGGAGCTGGCCGAAACGACCGACGTGTCACAGCGCCTGGATGCCGGTGGCCCCGACGAGCTCGGACGGCTACGACGGGCCTTCAACCGGCTCCTCGCTGCACTGGATTCGTCCCGTGACGCCCAACGCCAGCTGGTGCTCGACGCCTCCCACGAGCTCCGCACCCCGCTCACCAGCCTCAAGACGAACATGGAAGTCGCCCGCCGGCTCAACGAGCTGGCCCCCGAGGAACGAGAGGTCCTG
>DASXMT010000365.1:0-2977 GCA_036495505.1 Acidimicrobiales bacterium
CTCGCTTTTCGATCGGTACCCGGTAGTCCTCCCCGAAGCGATCCGGATTGGCGAAGAGCCCGGGCGCGGTGATGGAGAGCAGCGACCACAGTTCCATCAAGTTGTTCTCGATGGGCGTACCGCTCATCGCCACTTTGAAAGAGACCGGGAGCGTCTTGGCCCGTTGGTACGTCTGGGAATGCCGGTTCTTGGCGAACTGGGCCTCGTCGAGGAACAGCCCGGCCCACTCGACCGAGGCGTAGTGGTCGTACTCGATCCGGAACAGACTGTAGGAGGTGATCACCACATCGACGTCTGCAGCCACGTCTTCCAGGGTCGTCCCCCGGCGACGCTGGGTCTCGGTGACCGTGGCCACGTCGAGATCGGGTGCGAACCGGCGACACTCCGCCGCCCAGTTCCCGACGACACTGGTCGGCGCCACCACCAGG
Source organism: Acidimicrobiales bacterium (assembly GCA_036495505.1). Lineage (GTDB taxonomy): Bacteria > Actinomycetota > Acidimicrobiia > Acidimicrobiales > RAAP-2 > DASXMT01. The sequence continues at coordinate 429 of DASXMT010000365.1, forward strand.
TAGGGCGCAGCGCTCAGACCTCGCTCCCTGGTGTGGCACATCAGGGCCAGCGCCTGCAGCGTCTTGCCCAGTCCCATGTCGTCGGCGAGAACACCGCCGAGCCGGTGCTGGTACAGGAAGGCCAGCCAGTTGAATCCCTTGTGTTGGTAGGGCCGGAGGGTCGCACGCAGGCTGGCGGGTGCGGGATGTTCCGTCCCGTCCGCCGCTCCGCCCAGTGCTCGCACAGCCGACTCCCACTGACGGGCCTGGGCGGTGACCACCCCGAGCTGCTGGAGGTCTTCCCACAGGCTCACCTGGAATCGGCTGAGGCGGATACCGTCGCCGGGCACGTCATGGAGTTCACGCGCCTCGGCGATCAGCTTGGCCAGCTCCCGAAGCTCCTCCCGATCCAGGGAGAAGTAGGTCCCCGACGGGAGGATCAGGTGGGACTGGCCCTCGGCGAGGCCCACGAACAGTTCGGCGAAGGGCACGTCTTCACCACCCACCGACACGGTGACCGTGAGGTCGAACCAATCGTTGTCGGCTGACTCCGAGCCGCCCAAGCTCACCACCGGGGCGGCATCGGCCTCTCGATAGTCGAGTACCGTGCCGATCCGCTCGATCTCCACGCCGTCGATGGCCTCCAGTGCCGGAAGCAGATCGCGCAAGAAGCCGACGGCCGCCATGCCTTCGAGGTGGGCCTCGGGGGCCAGGCGGTCGCCCACGGGCGTGCGCTCTATCAGCTCAGGAACGGAGCGAACGACCGCCGTGGCCGCATCGACGAGGCCGTCCTCGACACTCCGTGCTCGGTTCGGTGCGGCCCGCAGCCGCTCTCGCCACCCATCTCCTTTGGTGCCTCGCGCCCACGTCAACCCGATCCGGTGACCGTCAGCGACATCGATGGTGAGGACCAGGGTGGGCGGCCGGACTTCGGGTAGCTCGACGGACTCGTCGCTCGAGCCCACCGCCACCCTCCGGCGAAGGTTGGGAACGAGGGTACGGACGAAGCGCTCCTCATCGTGGTGGGGCACATCGACGGTGGCCATCCTGAGGAAGGCACGCAGATTGTCGTCCACCGGCGTAGCCAGGGCGGCGAGCCCGAGTCCCAATGGCTGCCGAATGTGGGGTGAGTTCGGTGGTTCGTCCCACCAGGCGATGCCGTGGGCGGGGCGACCGATGAGCATGGACGTCTGGAGGGGAAGGGGTTGGTGCTCGATCCCGATACGAGGCTCAACGTGGAGCCCAGTGTCCGTTCGGGTCACGTCCACCGTGACTGCGGCAGCCGACGAGAGGAAGGTGATCGGGCGGGCGGTGCGGCCCGACTGCAGCAATGGGAGCCCCAGCGCACGCGCCTCGCCCAGGAGGTCCCAGAGCCTCCGACTATTGATCGCCTCGAGCCTCACCACCTCGTCGGCGTAGACGTACACACCCCGGCGATGGGCCAGCCGGCTGAGCGCCAGGAGCTCCTTGACCAACAGGAGCCGTTCGGCCGCCTGGCCAGTCGGAGGGGGCCCGTAGGGGAAATAGTCGAGATTCCCCCACGAGATGCCCGATCTGACCCAATTGCCGTTCCGCCCGGGTACCACCGGCCGGACCCGGATCCCTGGTCCACCCCCACCTGGTCCACCCGCCTCGAGGACAAGCTCGAACTGCAGCCCGATCTGGAGCCCGATCTCAGGGACGCCGGTGTCTTCGGCCTCATTCCCATCGGAGTCGATCAGCGCCCGGAGAGGGAGCTCCCAGTCGGTTCGCTCCGGATCCGGCCGAACCGTCGACAGACGTGGAGCGACGATAGGTGGGACCCCCGGCACCCGGGGAGCCCGGGCGTCCGTGTGGGAGGATCCGGAGTCGCTGGTTACTGAGGGAGTGGTGATTGAGTCGTTCCTGACCAAGGTGAGCGATGGGGCTTGACCGGAGTGGATCGTTGGCTCCCCGGCCAGAACGAGGGCTACCGCGTGCTTGCAGTTCATCCCCACGGGACACGTGCACGTGGCCCGGAAATCGGATAGTTGCTCCGATGCCGATCGGGTCAGGGTGACAGAGGCGACGTAGGGCTTCGCCGCTCCACCCTGGACCTCGCCGACCACATGGGTGCCGCCTGGGCTCCACGTACGCTTCCGTACCGCACCGGCCTGGGCGTAGCCGATGCCGCGTGCAAAGGTCCCCGATCCCACCAGCTGCTCTAGTGCCTCCTCGTCGGCGGCAGAGATCATCGTGCCTCGTCGGCGGGAAGGATCATCGTGCGCTGTCTCATCTGGTTCTCACGGCCGTCGAATCAAAGTAGCGCCTGGTTGCTTCATGTCAGGCGGATCAAGGTAGCGCCTGGGTGCTCCAGCCGGCGCGACCACGTCCCGGCGAACCAAAGGTAGCGCCCCGGTGCTTCAGCCCCGGGGCGATCTGTATGCCGGCCGTCGGATTCCAGATTGATGACCCGGCCCAGGGCATCGATGAGAGCCAGACGGGTGAAGGCCTGAGGGAAGTTGCTCAGGCGCTGCCGCTCGACGCCCCGATTTCTTCGGCATAGAGGTGCACGGGACGGGCGAAGGACGGCAGCTTCTCGGAAAGCTGGT
>DASXMT010000366.1:0-8852 GCA_036495505.1 Acidimicrobiales bacterium
CCTGCGTGTTCGTGGGTGGGCTGGGCATAGGTCTCCCCCTCGCTTCGGGCGTCCACCGCCGGTGGCATGAACCACTGACGCCCATGGGGCAAAAAGGTAGCGCAACGGTCGATCTGGAAGGCTTTCGGGGGCGCCCGTCCGATCGCGTCGCTTCTCGGCCACAATTTGTTGGGCGCCCTCGTCGGCGCCGGCCCACGTTCACCCCCCCACCCGACGTGGGAATCCCTCCTCCGCAGTCTGTGGGGTGTGCCGGGGGTAGAAAGTGCTGGTCATCGCCCGGTATGGGCCGGTCGCCGGCTCGGGAGCTAACCTGACAACCAAGACTCATACTGACGAAGACGGAGGGGCCCACATGGACACCGAAGGCGCATACGACTTGAACTGGATCACTTCGGTGGACGACCACATCATCGAGCCACCCGACGTCTGGACCGACCGGCTTCCGGCCAAGTACAAGGACGAGGCGCCCCACGTCATCGTCGACGACGACGGCACCGAGGTCTGGGCCTACGAGCACATCCGCATCATGACCGGTGGTCTCGGGGCCAGCGCCGGTCGCCGCCCGGAGGACATCACCGCCGTCGGCTTCCCCTACACCGAGATGCGGCCGGGCTGCTACGACCCCAAGGCCCGGTTGCTCGACATGAACGACGCCGGGATCCTGGCCTCGCTCAACTTCCCGTCCTTCCCCCGCTTCTGCGGCCAGACGTTCGCCGAGGCCAAGGACAAGGAGCTGGCGCTGCTCTGCGTACAGGCCTACAACGACTGGATGATCGACGAGTGGTGCGGCACCGACCCGGGGCGCCTGATTCCGCTGGCCATCATCCCGCTGTGGGACCCGGCTCTGGCTGTCACCGAGATGGAGCGGGTGTACGCCAAGGGCTGCCGCTCGATCTGCTTCTCGGAGAACTTCGAGCCGCTCGGCCTCCCCACCATCCACACCGGCCACTGGGACCCGGTGTTCCGGGTGGCCAACGATCTGAAGATGGTGCTGTCGATCCACATCGGGTCCTCATCGACCTTCCACAAGATCTCCAAGGACTCACCGTTCATGGCCAACTTCTCACTGGGCATGATCCGCCCCATGGGCTGCCTGATGGACTGGATCTTCAGCGGGCTGTTCGAGCGGTTCCCCAACATCAAGATCGCCCTGTCCGAGGGTTCGATCGGGTGGATCCCCTGGGTGCTGGAGCGGGCCCAGCAGGTGTGGACCACCCAGCGCTTCTGGGTGGCCAAGGGTCAGAGCCTGGGGAACGTGGGCCCGGTGCAGGACTACGACACCCACATCGACACCGAGAAGATCAACGTCTATCGGGACTACCGGGAGCACTTCTACGGGTGCTTCATCGACGACGCCACCGGGCTGGGGATGCTCGATATCGTGGGTGAGGACAACGTGATGATCGAGACGGACTACCCGCACTCCGACACCACGTGGCCCTACTCGCTCAAGCTGGCCCACGAGCGACTCGATGCTGCCGGGCTGTCTCCGGCCGTGCAGTACAAGATCCTCCGCGGTAACGCCGAGAGGCTTTACCAGTTCGAGGCGTCGGAACCCCCCAAGGTGACCCAGCCCTGACCCTGGGCGGTCACGAGACCGTCGAAGCCGGTTCTCGTTCCTCGGCCGCCTCTGCCGGTTCTTCTTCCTCCAGCCATCCCGAGGCATGCCGCTTCGCCCATCCCACCGTTACCCAGCCTTTGATCATCGATCGAAGGGCGTCGCGGTGGCTCAGGGCAAAGGCGATATGGCCGAAAACCACGACGAACACGCCGAGGGCCAGCACGTCATGGACGAAGGTGGCGCCGGTCCGCCAACTCAGCGGGAAGAAGCCGAACCACTTCAACACGAAACCGGTTGCGAACATGACCACGATGGCGCCGGCGACGAACAGGGCGTTCAATTTCTGACCGGGATTGAATTTGTCGGGCTTGGGGATGCGCTCCCGTCCCAGCGACCACAACCAGCGGATCTCGGCCGCTGTCCATAGGTTGAAGCGCCGAACGTCCCGCCGCATCCTCTTCCCCCAGGGACCAGCCAGGGAGATGATGAGGGGCACGGGGAGAGCGATGCCACACCACGTGTGGATGTCGGCCACGAGAGCACGACGTCCGACGAAGCTCTCCACCTGGACGAAGTAGAGGGGAAGGGCGGTGGCCATGAGGATGCCGAAGAGCAGCGCCGTGGCCCAGTGGGCCGCCCGCTCTACGCCATCGAAGCGAAGCAGGCGACGGGACTCCCTCTTGGCGTCGTTGGCAGCGGGCCGCGCCCGACCCTGGCTACCCGGTCGGCTTGTCACTGCGACCGTTCGAGCTGCCCACCCACGCATCGGTCGAGTAGCCGTTCTGCTCCCAGTACCCGGGGACGGGCTCTTTGACCACGCGGATGGCGGACAACCATTTCAGCGACTTGTAGCCGTACATGGGGGCCACGTACAGCCGGACCGGGCCGCCGTGCTCGGTGGTGATCGGGGCACCGAGCATGCGATAGGCCACGATGACGTCGGGTCGCCTGGCCTGGTCGAGCGTGAGACTCTCGGTGTCGGCTCCGTCGTACGAATCGAATTCGAGGCCCCCGGCACTGTCGTGCACACCGGCTTCGGCCAGGACGTCTGACAACCTGACCCCTTCCCAGTGGACCTGCGGCACCCGCCAACCGGTCACGCACTGGAAGTCCTTGACCAGCTTGGTCCGGGGCATGGCCTCGATGTCGTCCACGGTGAGCTCGAGCGGATTGTCGACCAAGCCCGTTACCTGGAGCCGATAGGCGGACCGGGCGATCTGGGGGAATGAATCGGTGATCGTATAGATCCGGAAGCGGTCACCACCCGGCAGAAGGCCCCCGAGGCCCGAACCGAGGGCGCTCCCCACGACGCTCTGCACGCGAGCTCCCACGGCGATACCGAACGCCCCAAGCGTGACCATGCCAATGAAGACTCGTCGCCCGACCCGCCTCGGCCGCTCCGCAGGTTTGGCAGGCACGGAAGGCACCTGGCGATGATATGAGCTGGTACCCAGGAATGGACGTCGCTCCGGCGCCGCCGACTGCGGTCAGGCCAGACCCTCTTGCTTCAGCCACGTCTGGGCCACTGCGGCCGGCGACTCCTTCTGGGGGCCGGTGACCAGCAGGTTCAGTTTGGAGATCTGGTCCGTGGTCAGTTTGGCCGACAAGGCGTCGAGTGCCTCGGCCACACCGGCTGAGTTAGCTGAAGTGCGGATGACGGGGATGATGTGGTCGGCGGGCTCGAGGTGTTTGTTGTCGGTAAGGGCGACGAAGTTGTTGGACACCACGGTGCCGTCGCTGGAGAACAGCTCGACCACTTGGACCTCACCGTTCTTCAGTGCGGCCACGCTCAGCGGACCGGCCTCGTCCAGGGACTTGAAGCTGGCGAACTTCAGCCCGTAGACCGATTCGAGACCCTTTTCGCACCCGGCGTTCTGGGGACACTCCGGCGGTCCGCCCAAGGTGAGCTTGGATGCGTCGGATTTCAGGCTCGACAGCGTGGTCAGGTGGTACTTGTCAGCGGTGGCCTTGGTCACGGCGAACACGTTGGTGTCGACAGCCGGCGCCGGGTTGAGCACGGTGACCCCGCTCTTGGCCAACTTGGCCTTGAGCGCGGGGACCGCGGTGGTGATGTTGTTGCCGGCGGCGACGACGGTTCCGCCGTTCAGATAGTCGAGCAGGGTTCCGGCGTAGTCCGGCTCGAGGTCGAGCTGACCCTTTTCCAACGCGGGGACCACGACCTGGCGGGTGCCTAGAGCCGGCTCCACCTTGACCGAGTAACCGGCCTTCTGCAGGACGTCGCCGTAGAGGTTGGACACGATGGCCTGTTCCTCGAAATTGGTCGACCCGATGATGATGGTCGGCTTGGAGCTGGCCGCTGACGATGCCGCCGCCGGAAGGGCCAGCGTGGACAGCAGGAGCGTGGCCATGCCCGCGAGCAGCAGTCTCTTCAGTGACATCTCATAACCTTTCCCGCGCGCGGTGTTCGTCAACCGCTCGTAACACAACTGTAATCATGACTCAGGCGATCGAATTTATCAAGTTAGAGGGAGACGTTTCCCACCAGGCCCTGCCTCATCCACGCTTGGCGCATGGGCAGGGGGGTCAACCAGCGCTGGAGGAGCCCGAGCCCGACAGCGACGATCGCGGCCAGTACGGCGACCAGGATGGCGCCGCCGAATGCTTCCACGTTGTCCTGACCGTTCAAGCCAGAGATGACAAAGGTGCCCAGATCGCTGTAGCTCACATAGGCGGCCAGCGTGGACGTGGCCACCACTTCGATCGAGGCGGTGCGGACACCGGCCATGATGAAGGGCAGGGCCAGCGGCGCTTCAACCCGGGCGAGGACCTGGCCGCCGGAAAGACCCATGGCCTTGGCCGCATCGCGGACGTCGCGGTCCACGTTCCGCATCCCGATGTACGTGTTGGTGAGGATGGGCGGGATGGCCAGGATGAGCAATGCGATCCACGAGGCCAGGAAACCATCCCACGTGAGGGAGATGTTGGGTTGAATGGCCAGCAGGGTGAGGAGGGCCAGGGTGGGAACGGCCCGGAAGGCGTTGGCGGCGTTGACCGCCACCAGTCCACCTCGGCCGGTGTGGCCCAGGACCACCCCGAGGCCACCGCCGATGACAAGGGCGCCGATCACGACGGCGATGGACAGCTTGGCCTGGTTGTAGAAGAGCTGGAGGATGCCGTTGGGTCCTGTCCAGTTGGCCGAGGTGGTGAACCAGTGGAAGACCGACTCGATGAAGTGCATGTCAGCTCGCGCCCCGGTCCTGTCGTTCCGAGCGCGCCCAAGGAAGGGTCAGGCGCTCGATGAGGACCAAGAGAAGATCGGCGATGGCGGCCAGGACCACGGAGAGGACCAGGCCGACAATGATGGGGGTGTAGTACTGGGCGTTGAAGCCGTAGGTGATCAGCTGACCGAGACCCCCCAGACCAATGAGGGCGGTGACCGTAACCAGGCCGATCACCGTGGAGGTGGCCACCCGTAATCCGGCAAAGACATAGGGGAGGGCCAAGGGGAAGTCCACCTTTACCAGCGCCGCGCCGGGGGAGTAGCCCAAGGCCCTCGCCGCCTGGCGGGCATCGTCGGGCACGGCGTTGAGACCGGCCACGGTGTTCCAGATGAGGATGAGCAGGGTGTAGCCCACCAGAGCGAACTCGGCCGTCGTGTACGAGGCCACGTAGCCGGTGATGGGGCCGAGGATGGCAAAGAGGGCGAGCGACGGAATGATGTAGAGCGCGCTGGCGATCCCGAAGACGGGCGGCCGGAACAGACGGAACCGCCATGCCACCAGAGACAGGGGGAGGGAGACGAGCAGCCCGATCCCAATGGCGATCAGCGTCAACTCGATGTGCTGCACCAGATCGGAGCCGATCTGGTGCCAGTTGCCGGCGACGTAGCTCCAGCGAAAGAACGGCTCGGAAGCCAACATTGGCTGAGGTTAGCTGCCGGGCTCCCGATAGTGCCGGGACAGGCGGCGGGCATGTGGACAGCTGCCGGTGGATAGCGTGGCGACCCATGATCACCCTCGATGCCGTGTCGAAACGGTATGGATCACGCGAGGTGGCTGTCAATGCTCTCAGCCTGACCATTCCCGATGGGGAGCTGTGCATACTGATCGGCCCCTCGGGCTGTGGCAAGACCACGACACTGCGCATGATCAATCGGCTCATCGAGCCGACCGGCGGCCGCATCCTTATCGACGACCAGAACGTGTCGACCATGGACCCGGTGATCTTGCGTCGGGGGATCGGGTACGTCATCCAGCAGGGGGGCCTGTTCCCTCACCGTCGGATCTTCGACAACGTGGCCACCGTCCCGCGTCTGCTCGGGTGGGACAAGGAGCGGGTGCAGAATCGAGTGGTCGAGTTGCTGGAGCTGGTGGGCCTCGACCCCAAGGACTACGGACGCCGATTTCCCCACGAGCTATCGGGGGGTGAGCGACAGCGGGTCGGTGTGGCCCGGGCCCTCGGTGCCGATCCGCCGGTCCTGTTGATGGATGAGCCCTTCGCCGCCGTCGACCCGGTCACCCGCCAACGGCTACAGAACCAGTTCCTCGACCTTCAGTCCAAACTCAACAAGACCATCGTCTTCGTCACCCACGACCTCGACGAGGCGGCCAAGTTGGGTGACCGCATTGCCGTACTGTCCAGGGGCGGTGTGCTCGAGCAGTACGACACGCCGGCCGAGATCCTGGGCCATCCCGCCACCCAGTTCGTGACCGACTTCGTGGGATCGGATCGGGGCGTTCGCCGGCTGGCCGTCGTGCGCATCGCCGTTGACGACCTGGTCCACCCGCCCGTGGTCCGGCCCACGTTCACCATGGCCGAGGCCAGAGCGGCGGCGGAGCACAGCGACGGAACGAGCGAGGCGGCCAACGACAGCCGGTGGGCCGTGGCCGTCGGGGAGGACGACGTCCTGCAGGGCTGGGTCCCACTCGATCCCGGCCTCGACGGGCTGGTGAGCGATCGGCTCACCCGGTTCGTCGTCGAGATTCCGCTGGGAAGCTCGATGCGGACGGCACTGGCCGAGATGCTCCAGCGCGACGTCAGTTGGATCCCGGTTGCCGAGTCCGGTCGCTACCTGGGCGTGCTCACCCCCGACGGACTTCACGCCGCGATGCGACGCTCGGTCGGAGGGCACGCCGTCGAGTCGTGGATCCCTACTATCGACAACGGAGGAGATTCAGACAACGGAGGAGATTCATGAGCACGAGCAGCGACGTCACCGGGGTGACGTACTACTTCGACCCCGCCTGTCCTTGGACCTGGCGCACCTCCCGCTGGCTGGTCGACGTGACCGGGCGCAACGGTCTGCCCCTGTCCTACCGCGCCTTCGAGCTGAGCGACGGTGCTCCGTTGGATGCCGTCCCCGAGCAGTACCGGGCGGGAGCGCTGGCCAGTCGATCGTTTCTGCGCGTCGTCGAAGCCGCCCGCGCCCGCGGCGTCGATGCCATGATCGCAACGCTCTACACCGCCTACGGCACCGCCGTGCATGATCGGAAGACGAGTCCCTCACGGAAGCTGATCGAAGAGTCGCTGATCCAAGCGGGCGGTCAGGACTACCTGGCCGCGCTGGACGATGTGGGCCTCGACGCCGACGTGGCCGCCTCTCGTCGTGCTGCGCAAGCCTTTTCCGGTGACGACGCCGGCTCGCCGGTCATCGTACTGTCCACGCGCGACGGTGAGCGTGGGTTCTTCGGGCCCGTGCTTGCCCCCACGCCGACCGGTGCGGACGCCGATGTGCTCTGGCAGGTCGTCGCCGGGTTCGCCGCACTGCCGCAGGTGTTCGAGATCAAGCGCCGCCGAGACGCCAACCCCTGACCGAAACCGTCGGGCGTGGGCGGAGTGGGCTCAGGTGCCGATGAAGTTGGTGATGAACTCGCTGCCCGCCGAGCCCTGCGCCGATCCGCCCACCATGCTGGCCAGGGCGTCGTCGCTCAGCTCGCCTCGTTGGACGGGGGGCAGGACGATCGGGAGTCGGTTGTATCCGGCTTCGATGACATCGACGGTGATCCCCTCGGGAACGTCGAGGCCCACAGACGCCAGCGTGGCCTTGGGCTCGGCCAGCAAGGAAGCCCGGAACGCACCGTCGACCGCCGCCTTCTGCTGAATTTCCTGCAAGGTCAACGACACCGGGCCTCCTGTTCATCGGTTGGAGCCGACCGGGTTCGGCTGAGTTCCCGAATGGACTGGGCAGATGTTAGCGCAGCTCCTGAACGGAATTGGGCCGCCACCCTGGTACTTCTTCTCGTGGTTGCACCCATGTCACTGTCCGCGGCAGTGGTCGTCATGAGGACCATCACCCGGCCAACGCGTGAAGCGGTTCGGTGAAGGGGCGGATCGATTAGGAGGCGGGGTTGGACAATTCCGAGGTGATGAGGGAAAAGCCCCCCTGCCCGTTCATCTGCACGATCCAGATGGGTTGCTGTACATCGTGTCCAGGGGTGAAGCTGAACGGTCCCAGGGCAGTCTGGATCTTCACCCCTTCGAGGGCGGTCATGAAGTGCTGCCGGTCGGCGGCCACGTTGGCGAACCCGAGTTGTGCCTGTGCCGCGGCGGTGGCGAAGAGCTGCACGCCGGTATAGGCCTGGGCGGCGAACTGGTCGGGAGTCTGGTGGTAGGCGTTCTCGTAGCTTTTGACGAAGTTGGTGTTGGCTGGGAACGCGTTGCCCTCGTACCAGGCCGCAGCACTCTGAGCCCCGATGCCCGACGCGCCCACCCCGTTGGCCACCGCGCTCGAGTTGAAGGTGTTCCCTCCGAGTATCTGGCCGAGGAACCCTTGCTGGCGGGCGGTCTGTATGATGCCGACCAAATTGGCCGACGCCGATCCGCCGACGAAGAGGAGGTCCGGATGGGCGCTGATCGCCTGGGCGACCGCTGGTGCCAGGCTGGTCCCGTCGGTGGGGTAGCCCACCGAGGCAACGAGCCCGATGTGGTTGAGGGGGAGCGCCTGCTGGGCGATCTGGGTCTGATCCAAGCCGAGCGTGTCTCCGGTGGCCGGGTACAAGGTGGCTGCTGTCGAGGGGTGGGCCGATTGGGCATAGGCGGCGATGTTGGCCGGGATGGCTGAGTCATCGCCCAAGGAGTCACGGAAGATCCACGAACAGGGGAACGAGCAGTCACCCACGATGCCCTGGCCGACGTTGCTGGTCGCCATCATGACCGTTTTCTCCTGATCGGCCACGGCGTGGGCGGCGGCAGCCGTGTTGGACAGCGAGGGCCCGAGGAGGGCCAATACCTTCTGGCCGGTGATGAGCTGGCCAGTCACCGCGGCGGCGTTAGCGGGCACCGACCCGTCATCGCGGAAGACGAGCTGCACCTTCGCCCCTCGTATGCCGCC
>DASXMT010000367.1:0-4580 GCA_036495505.1 Acidimicrobiales bacterium
GTTTGAGCGCTCGAAGCCGCATGTGAACGTCGGGACGATGGGCCACATCGACCATGGGAAAACGACGCTCACGGCCGCCATCACCAAGGTGCTGTCCGAGCAGAACGGCAACACCGCCTTCGTGGCCTTCGACCAGATCGACAAGGCCCCCGAGGAGAAGCAGCGGGGCATCACGATCACGATCGCCCACGTGGAGTACGAGACCGAGAAGCGCCACTACGCCCACGTCGACATGCCGGGCCACGCCGACTACATCAAGAACATGATCACCGGCGCCGCCCAGGTGGACGGGGCGATCCTCGTTGTCTCCGCAGCCGATGGACCTATGCCCCAGACCCGTGAGCACGTGCTCCTGGCCCGCCAGGTCGGCGTGCCATATATCGTGGTGGCCCTGAACAAGGCGGACATCGTCGACGACGAGGAGCTCCTCGACCTGGTCGAGCTCGAGGTCCGAGAGCTGCTCACCGACAACGAGTTCCCCGGCGACGACACGCCCATCGTGCGGGTCAGCGCCCTCAAGGCCCTCGAGGGCGACGCCGAGGCCGCGGCCAAGATCACCGAGCTCATGGATGCAGTGGACTCCTACATCCCCGAGCCCATCCGCGACGTTGAGAAGCCCTTCCTCATGTCGATCGAGGACGTCATGTCCATCACCGGTCGTGGGACCGTCGTCACCGGCAAGGTGGAGCAGGGCGTGGTCAAGGTGGGCGAGGAAGTCGAGATCGTCGGCCTCCGCGACACCCAGCGGACGACCGTCACCGGCATCGAAATGTTCCGCAAGCTGCTGGACGAGGGGCGTGCCGGGGACAACATCGGCGCACTGCTTCGAGGCACCAAGAAAGAAGAGGTGGAGCGGGGCCAGGTGCTGTGCAAGCCGGGCACGATCACTCCCCACACCAAGTTCGAGGCAACCGTCTACGTCCTGAACAAGGACGAGGGCGGCCGCCACAAGCCCTTCTTCACCAACTACCGGCCCCAGTTCTACTTCCGGACCACCGATGTGACCGGCACCATCGAGCTGCCCGAGGGCACCGAGATGGTCATGCCCGGTGACAATACGGACATGACGGTGGAGCTGGGCAAGCCGATCGCCATGGACGAGGGCCTCCGGTTCGCCATCCGAGAGGGTGGCCGCACCGTGGCCTCCGGCCGGGTCACCAAGATCCTCGCCTAGTCCGGCACCACGCACCACCCGAGAGAGGACGTCGTCACCCATGGCCGCAGAAGGCCCTCGACAGAAGATCCGCATTCGCCTGAAGGCCTATGACCACGAGATTCTCGATCAGTCGACCGAGAAGATCGTGCAGACCGTCATCCGAACCCAGGCGAAGGTGCTGGGCCCGGTGCCTCTCCCCACAGAAAAGCATCGCTATACAGTGATCCGGTCGCCCCACAAGTACAAGGACAGCCGCGAGCACTTCGAGATGCGGGTGCACAAGCGCCTGGTGGACATCGTGGAGCACACGCCCAAGACGGTCGACTCGCTGCAGCGGCTCGATCTGCCCGCTGGCGTGGACATCGAGATCAAGATCCAGACCGTCTAGATCTCCGGCCCGGTTCGCCCTGGTGGCGGGCGCGGCTGGGACAGGGATGGTGTAGCGTAGTTAGCCGGGTCGATTTCGACCCGCCAGTGTCGAGCAAGACGTGCTCGAGCGCCTACCGGGAAACCGGCAGGGACCTCGGGCCCAACAAGGCGAGCGCTCCGCTCGGGTTCATCCGAGCGGAGCGTCTGCATGCAAGCCGGAGCCTCCGATGCACCGGCTGAACCGTGGATTCGGAGCTGTCGGGTGTGCCCGGCGGCAGTCGAAGTAGTTGAGCAGTCACACATCGGTGCCGGCCGGCGCCGAGCAAGCACAGAACAGTCGAGACGGAGAAGCTCCAGTGGCCACCAGGGCGATCGTGGGCGAAAAGGTCGGAATGACCCAGATTTGGGACGATCAGAACCGGGCCATCCCGGTGACGGTGGTGCGCGTCGCGCCCGTCCGCATCGTGCAGGTGAAGACAACTGAGCGTGAGGGTTACGCCGCTCTGCAGGTGACCTGGGGTCACCGGCGGGCGACCACCCTGACCAAGCCCGAACAGGGTCACTTCGGCAAGGCCGGCGTGGACCCCGGGCGGCGCCTGGTGGAGCTGCGGATCGACGACGCCGAGTCCTACGAGGTGGGCCAGCAGCTCACCGCCGACCTCCTGCAGGCCGGCGAGCTGGTCGATGCCATCGCCGTGAGCAAGGGCAAGGGCTTCGCCGGTGGGATGAAGCGTCACAACTTCAAGGGCCAGGGCGCCTCGCACGGCAACCACAAGAAGCACCGCTCGCCTGGTTCCATCGGGGCGTGCGCCACACCGTCCCGGGTGTTCAAGGGCACGAAGATGGCGGGCCGCATGGGCGGCGAGCAGGTCACCACCTTGAACCTGGAGGTGGTCCAAGCCGATCCGGAGCGGGAGCTGGTGCTCATCAAGGGCGCAGTGCCGGGGCCCCGGGGCGGCATGGTCGTCCTGCGTGACGCCATCAAGGCCCCGGTCAAGGGAGGGAAGTCATGAGCGCCGCCCAGACAGGTTCTGACGTGATCGACGTGGAAACCGCGTCGCCCGCCGCCATCCGGCGCTTTCTTCGCCCTGAGCTGAAGCACCACAGCGTGACCCGCCGGAGCCAGGACGGCAGCGAGCTGGGCTCCGTCGACCTGGACCCGGCCACCTTCGGGATCGTCCCCAACAAGGACGTCCTGCACCAGGTGGTCACCGCCCAGCTGGCCGCCGCCCGCGCCGGCACCCAGTCGACCAAGACCCGGGCCGAAGTCCGCGGTGGCGGGGCCAAGCCCTTCCGCCAGAAGGGCACCGGTCGTGCCCGGCAGGGTTCCACCCGCTCCCCGCAGTGGATCGGCGGTGGCGTCGCCCTCGGGCCCAAGCCCCGCAGCTACGCCCAGAAGACCCCCAAGAAGATGGTCCAGCTCGCCCTCCGCTCGGCGCTGTCCGACCGGGCCCTGGGTGACAAGGTCGTGGTGATCGACCGGTGGACCTTCGAGGTGCCCCGGACCAAGGACGCCGTCGCCGCCCTTTCTGCCCTGGGCCTGAAGGGTCGCATCCTGGTGGTGCTGGGCGCGGAAGACGGTTACGCCGACCGCTCGTTCGGCAACCTCACCGACATCCAGACCATCATGAGCAGCGAGCTCAACGCCTACGACATCCTGTGCAACGACTGGGTCGTGTTCACCGACGGCACCCTGCCCGGTGGGACGGCATCCGAGGCCGGATCGAAGGCCGCGCCGGCCACTCCCAAGGCCGCGCCGGTAGCCGCCACCCAGGCCGTCTCGGCCCCAGAGACAGTGCCGGCCACCGAATCGGCGACCGCGCCAGCCACAGAGGCGCCCGCCACAGAGGCGCCCGCCACAGAGGCGCCCGCCACAGAGGCGCCGGCCGCAGAAGCACCCGCCGAATCCGACACCGCCACAGGCACCGCCGCCGAGACTGCCGGCACCCCTGACGCAGACACCACGGCCGACGATCCCAGCGAGGCGGCCACCGAGGGGAGCGACTCATGAGAGATGCCCACAACATCCTCTTACGACCGGTTGTGTCGGAAAAGACCTACGCCCTCATGGACCACAACGTCTATGTGTTCGTGGTCGACCCCGACGCCACCAAGATCGAGGTTCGCCTCGCCGTGGAGCAGGCCTTCGGGGTCCGTGTCACCAAGGTCAACACCCTGAACCGCAAGGGCAAGTCGAAGCGGAACCGCCGTAGCAACACCATCGGCCATCGGGTCGACACCAAGCGGGCCATGGTCACCCTGCAATCGGGTGACTCGATCGATCTGTTCGAGAGCTGAGGAAACGAGTTCCACGATGCCTCTCCGTTCACGTAAGCCAACCAGTGCCGGCCGTCGGTTCCAGACGGTCTCCGACTTTTCCGAGATCACCCGGGATCGGCCCGAGAAGTCGCTGCTGGCCCCCAAGCCGTCCACCGGCGGCCGCAACGCCTACGGGCGCAAGACGTCGCGCCACCGCGGCGGTGGCCACAAGCAGCAGTACCGCATGGTCGACTTCAAGCGGGACAAGGACGGGGTGCCGGCCAAGGTGGCGGCCATCGAGTACGACCCCAACCGCAACGCCCGGATCGCCCTGCTCCACTACTTCGATGGCGAGAAGCGATACATCCTGGCCCCGGCCGGCGTGAAGGTGGGCGACCGCCTCCAGTCCGGTCAGGGTGCAGAGATTCGTTCCGGGAATGCCCTGCCCCTCCGGTTCATCCCCGTGGGTTCGGTGGTCCACAACGTCGAGCTGCGGCCCGGCGGCGGGGGCAAGCTGGCCCGTGGGGCGGGCATGAGCATTCAGCTGGTGGCCAAAGAGGGGCTCTTTGCCACCCTGCGGCTGCCCTCGACCGAGATGCGCCGGGTGTCCATCGACTGCCGGGGCACCCTGGGCACAGTGGGGAACGCCGAGGCCGAGCTGATCAAGATCGGCAAGGCCGGCCGTAATCGGTGGAAGGGCAAGCGCCCCCAAACTCGTGGTGTGGCCATGAACCCGGTCGACCACCCGTTGGGTGGTGGCGAGGGCAAGTCCTCCGGTGGCCGCCATCCGGTCTCG
>DASXMT010000368.1:0-1805 GCA_036495505.1 Acidimicrobiales bacterium
CTCCAGCCAGAAGTAGATGAACGGCGAGAAACCGTCGTAGAGCTGGGGGATATCGACGTCTTGGCGCGATAGGCCGGCGCTCTCCCACAGGTGGCCGGCCATCTCCGTCCCGGCGTCGTGGATCTCATCGAGCGACCAGTAGCCGATGCCGTTGGGGGGCCGCGAGCGGCCCTGAGCGAACCCGGCCACATAGACGGGCCGATGGGGCAGGTCGCGCGCCCGTTCGGCACTGGTGAGCACGAAGGCCCCGACCCCGCTGATGGGCAGGTCGCAGTCGAGCAACGAAATGGGATCGGCAATCATCCGCGCTTCCATGTAGTCGTCCACGGTGATGGGGCGGTCGTGCCAGTACGACCAGGGAATCTCTGCCCCGTTGCGCCGGGCCTCCACCACCACGGTGGCCATGTCCTCGCGCCGTGCCCCGTAGCGCTGCATGTACTCCATGTACGGCAGGGCGGCCTGGGCGATCGGGCTCCAATACCCCTGGGGCGCGTTCCACTGGGAATCGCCTTCGGCCTCGGTCATCGGGTTCTCGTGGTAGCGGCCCGGCGGATTGAACATGGCCCGATGCACCAGCACGTAGTCGGCCGCCCCGGTGGCGATGGCCGTGGCGGCCAGGATGACCGATCCCGGGATCTGCCCCACGCCCTGGAACCCGCACAACCAGCGCGGACGGATCCCCAGCTGTTCGGCCAACCAATCGGAGGTCACGATGTGGGTCCCGTCGATGATGGTCCTTCCGCCGCTCGACGGGAAGATCGCACCGGTGGTGAAGCCGTCAATCTGCTCCTTGGTCAGACCGGCGTCGGCGATGGCCTCCAACGCGGTCTTGATGGCGAGCGCGCCCAGAGGCTCGTCGATGTGCCGCGTGATCGGGCTCTGGGCGTAGCCGGCGATGGCCACCCGGCCACTGCCACCGAACCGCGGCGCGGTCATCGCGACACCGCCGTCCGGAAATGGGGCACCGAGATCCCGGTGGCCACGTCATCGAAGGTGACCTCGACTGGCAAGCCCACTCGCATCTCGGATTCCTTCCCGTCGACCAGGAACAGGACCAGGCGGAGACCCTCTTGCTCGTCCAGCTCGGCTTCGGCCAGGACATAGGGCACGTCCTCGGCGAACCCGGCGAGGAGGGCGTCCCGCACCACGGTCCACGTCCTGACCGTGGCTCGCCCGCTCACCGGCTCATAGTGGAAGGATCGGTCAGGCGAAAGGCACCGGCGACAGATGTCCACCGGTGGGTGGCTGTAGAACCCACATTGGTCGCACCGTTGAATGGCGAGAACGTGGTTGGCCGCGGCCTCCCAGAACCCCGCCGACTGCGCGTCGGGTACCGGCACCGGTTTCGGGACTCTGGTGCTCTCCAATGGCTCATCTCCTCGTGGGCGTGGTGGCGAACGGCAGCTTGCCAGAGCGTCAAGAACTGCGCACGGTGGCGAAGCCGCAGTCCCACCACCCGCCTCGCGCCATTCCGCTCCTCATGCTTCGCCGGACCAGGCCCGGCGGTCCGTGGCAGACTGACCGCTCATGATCATCGTTGCCGGCTTCATTGATGTCGACCCAGCCGTTCGCGGCGAGTTCTTGGAGGCCATGAGGGACTCGATCGTCGCCACCCGCTCCGAGCCGGGCTGCATCGAGTACACGTTCAGTGCCGACGCGGTCGAGCCCGGACGGGTGCGCCTCTTCGAACGGTGGGAGTCCAAGGACGACCTCCACACCCACCTGGCCGCCAGCGCCAAGCAGCCCTCGCCGGCGTCCGCCCAATTCGAGCGGGCCTCCGTCGAGCTGTTGCAGTACGAGATCAG
>DASXMT010000369.1:0-5310 GCA_036495505.1 Acidimicrobiales bacterium
TCGGAGGAGAAGGCTCGGGCGGCGGCGGTCGCGTTGTTGACACTCCGGGGGACACCGTTCCTGTACGCCGGCGAGGAGCTCGGCCTGGAGGACGCACTGGTCCCCCCCGAGCGCCAGATGGACCCGGGGCCGGGCCGCGACGGCTGCCGGGCTCCGATCCCCTGGGATGGGTCAACCGACCACGGGTGGCCCGTCGGCGACGGCTCGACGTGGCTCCCGTTCCCTCCCGACGCCGACACCCGCAACTATGCCGCGCAACGCCACGAGCGGGGATCGGTGCTCCACCTCTATCGCCGGCTGCTGCAGCTCAGGAAGCGCGCCCCGGCGCTGGTGCTGGGCGCCCAGGACCTCCTGGCCGGGCCGGAAGGCGTGCTCGCCTACGCCAGGGTCCGAGGAGACGAGCGGTGGGTGGTGCTCATCAACTTCACAGATGGCTCTGTCGTTCTCGACAACCTTGCGGGGTGGGTGGCCGCCGCCGGCCCGCACCCGATCGTCGAGCTAGCCAGTGACGGAGCCGGCGAGGGACAGCCCTTCCCGGATAGCCTGCGGCCCGATCAGGCCGTGGTGCTCCGAGCCTGATCGACGGTTCGACCGACCAGCGACGGCTCTGCCGCGGCGTCGGGCCGGTCGTGGCCGGGCTCGAACCCGGGGGTCGCTCGCTCCAGCGCCCCCCACCCGCTGAGCCGGTGTCGGCGCTCGTGTTCGACCCGGTGCCCGCCTCGGATCCCGAACAGCCGTTTGGCCACCAGCAAATAGACCACGATGGCCACGTTGATCACCAGGATGATCACCTTGAACGCGCTGACCCCTTCGGATATCTCGTAGATCTCGAAGGGAACGAACAAGGTGGTGCTTACCAAGGTCAGGTACTCGGCCCACCGTTTGGCCAACCAGAGCCCGACCATCTCGGTCGCCTCGAGCACGGCGTAGACGGCCAGGACGATGCCCAGCTCGTAGAGGTGCGTGGGTGTGTACTTGAAGAGGTTCTTCAAATGACCGAGGACACCCCGAAGGTGGATCGATGCGGGATCACCTCCGGAGAGGTCGTTCATCAGGTGGTTGTAGTCCTGCTGGAAAGCGGTGTGGTGTCGACTGAAGATGAAGAACAGAATGGCGAGGGTCCCGTAGAGCACGACATGGACACCGCGCTCGATGGCGATCAACCGGAGGACGTACCGATCGCGCAGCAATGGGCCTCGTTCGGGCAGGATGATCTCATCCCGACCGGGTACGGTGGCCCGGGCCGGACGACTCGGCTTCTCCTGGAGGACCCAGGCGTCGCAGCGCAGGCAGCGGTGCCAGCGCATCCCTTCGGCCTCACGCACCAGGAGGGCGTCAGCCGGCGTCACCTCGGCCGCGTCGGTCCCGACCAGGACGTGGCCCCTCCACGCACAGGTCAGCAGCTCGTATCGGTTCGTCGAGGTCTTTCGTCGAGCCACGCCCGAACGATAGGCGGCAATCGGCGTTCAGCGAGCCCACAGGACCCGAGTGGTTTGACCCTCAGCTGGCTGCGGCCGGCGCGGCGCGCAATTGCCGGTGCTCCAGCACTTCGTCAACCATGCCGTACTCGATCGCCTCGATCCCACCGAGGATGTAGTCCCGGTCGGTGTCGGCCACGATGCGCTCGATGGGCTGACCGGTGTGGTGAGCCAGGATCTGCTCGATCCGTCCCCGCAGGTAAGCGATCTCCCGGGCCTGGTTCTCGATGTCGATCGACTGCCCCTGGGCACCGCCGTGGGGTTGGTGGATCAAGATCCGGGAGTTGGGCAGGGTGTACCGCTTGCCCGCTGCCCCGCCGGCCAACAACATCGCAGCTCCCGAGGCGGCCATGCCCAGGCACACGGTGGAGACGTCGGGCCTGACGATCTGCATCGTGTCGTAGAGGGCAAAGGTCGACGTGACCGAACCTCCCGGGCTGTTGATGTACAAGGAGATGTCCTTGTCGGGATCCTCGGCGGCCAGATGGAGGAGCTGGGCGGTCAAGAGGCTGGCACTGTCGTCGTTGATCTCGGTGGTGAGCATGACCACGCGATCCTTCAGGAGGCGGGAGTAGATGTCGTAGGCCCGTTCTCCACGCGACGACTGCTCGATGACGGTTGGGACCAGGTAGCCCATGGTGACCTCCTCATTATCTGCAACTTGCTGGTTGCACATTAGGCATGGTCCGGCCGGATGTGCAACCCTGTAGTTGCACTGAATAGCGACCGGAGGATCCCCGATGCTC
Organism: Acidimicrobiales bacterium; assembly: GCA_036495505.1. Lineage (GTDB taxonomy): Bacteria > Actinomycetota > Acidimicrobiia > Acidimicrobiales > RAAP-2 > DASXMT01. Next base: position 2,225 of record DASXMT010000369.1, read on the forward strand.
GAGCGACAGGTATTCATCCCAGCCGATCCCCAGCACGTGTGGGAGACCCTGACCGATCCCGATGCCCTCTCGACCTGGTTCGGGGCCGAGGTGGACTGGGACCTCAATCCGGGAGGTCGGGCCCGGTTCCTCGACGACGACGGCACGGTCCGGGAGGGCCAGGTCGAAGAGGTCATTCCCCACCACCACCTGCGATTCAGCTGGTGGCCCGAGGGACAGGCGGACGACGAGACCTCGGAGGTCAGCTACGTCCTCGAACCAGACGGAGACGGTACGGACCTCACCATCATCGAACGGCCGGTTCCCACCACGCAGCCGGCTACGACCCTGTCCACGCGCGTGCTGTCGGGCACGGCGTGCGAGTCGACCGCTGCGACCTGGACGGCAATGGACGACTACCTGGTCGGCGCGTGGAGCCGGGTCAACGCACCCGTTGCCGTTGGCACCCGCTGAGCCACCGCCAGAGCCCCCGAGAGAGGACACCGGCGGCGTGTTCGCCGCCCTGGCTGATCCGACCAGACGGCAATTGCTGGACCAGCTGGCCAGCGAGGGGCCGCTGACCGCCACGGCGCTAGCCGCTCGATACCCGATGTCGCGCCAGGCCGTGGTCAAGCACCTGACCGCTCTGGCCGCCGCCGGCCTATTGGTCGGCGAACGCCAGGGTCGTGAGGTGCGGTACCAGGTCGTGGGCGGAGGTCTCGGCCAGGCGGCCACCTGGCTGTCCGAGGTGGGCGATCGATGGGACCAGCGCCTGGACGCCCTCCAGCGGCGGTTCAAGGACTCATCCGGTCCCTGAGCCCCACAGCTCCGGCCAGTCGGCCCCCACGGTGAAGCTGTGGACTTACCGCCCGCCGCTCCGTTTCGATGAGACGATGGCGGTAGTGCGCGCCCATCGGATAGCCCCGGGCATCGTGTTGGCCGTCGCCCTGTGCGCGTGCTGCGGGTGGGCGAGCAGCTTGCATCGATCCACCACTTCCGCCCTGGCCATGTGGGTTGTGTCGCTCGCCATCGTGGTCGCCATCGACGTCCTGGTGTGGCGTGGCCGGCACCATCGCCGGCTCTCCGTGCACCTCCAGCCGGTCGAGTCGCACTGGCCGCGACCGAACGGCCATGGTCGCACCACTGCGCTCGGCGGAATATCGCCGTGGCTGGCCCTCGTCCTCATCGTGGCGGTCTGGGAGGTACTGGGAATCCAAACGGGCCCGCACGAACCGCACTTGACGATCAGCGCCTTGGCCCAGGCGTTCCGACCCATCGCGGCCGCCCTGTTGCTGGTGTGGATGCTGGTCGGACTGGGCTACGGAGTGGCTCGGGCCAGGGCGCCGGTCGATTGGAGAGCGGCCACGCCGTCCAGCCGGTCGTCTCAGGGTGCATCGTCGACCTCGGCGGCGGTGGGCGCACAACACACCGCGCTCGTGCCCGCAGTGGTCCTCCCGTCTAGCCGAGCCGCGGGCGTGGCGTTCTGGGTCGGCCTCGTCCTCGTCTGCGTGCTGGTCGACCTGGCGGCCAGGCGATCCCGGGGTCGCCTGGCCAACGCCGAGGAGTTCGTTCGGCTGATCTCACGTCCAACGGCGGCGAACATCCTGCTCGTCGTGGCCTGGACGTACGCAGGATGGCATCTCTTTGCCTTCTGAGCCGCACCGCCGGTTCACGGCTCCCGAGCCACCGAGCGCGATCGGCTGTCCTCACAGCCTCCGTGGGCCACGGTCGTCCGGTTCCACGGGGTCACTCCGACGGGTAGAGATCGACCGACCGGCGGCCTCGAAGTACTAACCGCAGCAGTGCGCTGAACGGGCCGCCTCGTGGAGCACACTCGAGGAAGATGATCTCGCGCTCGTGCACCTCGAAGGTGACGTCGGCCTCCGCTCGGCGATGCGGAACCCTGACCGTCACCCGGTGCTCGCCCGGGCTGACGGCGAAATTCTTCACCTCGCCTGCCTTGATGCCCCCGACGGCCTCACCATCCAGTCCGACTTGGTACGTTCCCAGACCACCCACCGTCCTGGTGGCGACCCGGGCCAAGCGGACAGTGGCCGATCTTCCACCGCCGCGATCCGAATGGTGCGTTATGGCCACTGACCGAAGGTATCCCTCCCCTGCGAACGAGGGAAGGTGGATCGGTCGATTTCTCGCTCATGCCTCGATCAACGGGCGGGACTCGCCCCCACCGGCTCCGCCTTCTTGCCCCCGCTGCCCCCTTCTCCACCGCTGTCGACCGAGGTGCCCGGTTCAGTCTTCTCGAAGCCGATGTGGGGGAGAACGCGATCGAGGGAACGAGGGAACCACCAATTGGCTTTGCCGATGAGGAGCATCAGCGACGGCACAATGGCCATCCTGATGACCACGGCATCGATCAGGATGCCGCCAGCCAATCCCAGACCGAACTCCTTGATGACGCGTTCGCCGCCGAAGATGAACGATCCGAACACCAGGATCATGATGAGGGCCGCTGCGGTGATGGTCTTTCCCGTAGCCGCCAATCCATTGCGCACAGCCATGCGGTTGTCGCCGGTCTTTATCCACTCTTCGTGCATGCGGGTCACCAAGAAGACCTGGTAGTCCATGGACAGCCCGAACAGGATGGCAAAGAGCATGACGGGCAAGAAAGCCTCGATGGGACCGGCGCGGCTGACCCCGAAGATCGAACCCAGCCAGCCCCACTGGAACACGGCAACCAGGATCCCGAAGGCGGCCCCGATCGAGAGCATGTTCATCGCCGCCGAGATCAAGGGTATGACGAGACTTCGGAAGACCAGGGCCAGCAGGAGGAAGGACAACAGGACGACCAGCCCGATGAACAGCGGGAGCTTGGACGAGAGGACATGGGCGAAGTCAACGAACACCGCGGTCAAGCCACCGATGTAGACGGTCAGCGACGAATGGCCAACGGCGTCGGGCACGGTCTGGGTACGAAGGTGGTTGATCAGGGTGGTCGTGGCCGCGTCCTGGGGCGCGCTGTCCGGGTAGACGTTGAAGATGGCCACTTCCGCACCCGATTTTTCCGGGATGAGGACCGAAGCCGAGACGCTGGCCACGTTCGGCTGGGTCTTGACCTGGGCCACCACCCGATCCAGCGCGGCCTGGTC
>DASXMT010000370.1:0-3019 GCA_036495505.1 Acidimicrobiales bacterium
CTCACCGGATCCATCGATTGGTGGTGCGCGCCGCGAATCGACTCCGGTGCCGCCTTCGCTGCTCTGCTCGGCGACGCGGGAAACGGACGATGGCTGTTGGCTCCGAAAGGCGAGGTGACCAGGGTTACTCGCCACTATGAACCGGAGACCTTGATTCTCGAGACGATCTTCGAAACGTCGACGGGCTCGGTGTCGGTGTCCGACTTCATGCCGCCGAACGATGGCCACTCGATGATCCACCGCATCGTCGAGGGTCGGAGTGGCACTGTCGAGATGCAGATGGAGCTGACCGTGCGTTACGAATACGGTTCTATCACGCCTTGGGCCACCGCCAGTGGTGACGGCCTCGTCCTCGTCGCCGCCCGCGACGGCCTCCGCCTGCACAGCCCCGTCCCTCTGGTTGGCACGGACAACAGCACCAGTACCACTTTCTCCGTGTCGGTCGACCTGCGCCGCTCCTTTTCGCTCTCCTGGTTCCCTTCGGTGTCCCATGCCCCGCTCCCAATCGACAGCCTCGCAGCCCGCAACCACACGCGGCACTACTGGCGGGACTGGGTCGGACGCTGCACCTACAAGGGCGGCTCGCGTGACCTGGTCGTGCGCTCGCTGATCACCTTGAAGGCCCTCATCTTCGAGCCCAGCGGCGCCGTCTGCGCGGCGGCGACGACCTCGCTCCCCGAGACCATAGGGGGCAACCGGAACTGGGACTACCGCTACTCCTGGCTCCGGGACGCAACCTTTACCCTGCACGCCCTATTGGTCTCCGGGTACACCGACGAGGCGGCAGCGTGGGTGGGCTGGCTCCGCCGCGCCGTTGCCGGGACGCCCGGGGAGATGCAGATCATGTACGGCGTCGGCGGAGAACGGCGCCTCTCGGAGTTCGAACTCGACCACCTCGCCGGCTACGAGGGCTCAACGCCCGTCCGTATCGGCAACGAGGCGGTGACCCAGCTCCAGCTCGACGTCTACGGCGAGGTCCTGGACGCTGCCGTCACCTACTGGCAAAGCCCAATCCCCAAAGAGTCCAACGTATCGCCAGATCAGATGATGGCGATCCTCGGTCACCTCGAGAAGGTGTGGCCCGAGCCCGATAACGGGATCTGGGAGGTCCGTGGCCCGCGGCGCCACTTCACCCATTCAAAGGTCATGGCCTGGGTGGCCTTCGACCGTGCCGTCACGCTGGCGGAGGAGGGCGTATTGCCGAAGGAGCCTATGGATCATTGGCGGCAAGTGCGCGACGAAATCCATGTGGAGGTCTGCGAGAAGGGTTTCGACCCTGAGCTCAACTCGTTCACCCAGTACTACGGCTCGAAGCTGCTCGACGCGAGCCTGCTCATGCTTGCGACGGTTGGCTTCCTGCCGCCCGATGACCCGCGCGTCGTTGGCACCGTCGAAGCGATCCAGAAAGGGCTCATGACCGATGGATTTGTCCGCCGCTACCAGACCGATACGGGCGAGGACATCGACGGTCTGAAAGGTACCGAGGGCACCTTCTTGATGACGAGTTTCTGGCTGGCCGACAACCTCGTGCTGCTCGGACGGCATGACGAGGCAAGGCAGATGTTCGAGCGCCTCTCCGCGCTCTGCAACGACGTCGGTCTCCTCTCCGAGGAGTACGACCCGAAGGCCGATCGGCTGCTCGGAAACTTCCCCCAGGCCTTCTCACACGTAGCCCTGATCAACACCGCAGCTAACCTCTCGATGGCGGAGCAAGGCCCATCGGCGATGCGCAGTCGTCGTTACGGCCCTCCACCCCGAGGTCGGAGTGCTTCGGCAGGCTGAGCGAGCAAAGCGGTTGAGCTGACGCCCCACTTCTATTAGTTTTCGCAAAAGCGTCTCGACGGCCACGCCGGATCGGTGCCCGATCTGATGCCTGTCGTCCAGGGTATTCTGCGCGGCCGGTGATGATCTCATGACCTCTGGGGTCGACGTGAGTGAGGTCGATAGACGCGAACACAACGATGCGCGATCGGCGTTTTGGTACTGCCCGACGGATCGTGAACCAGGTTTTGTCCGTGGTCAGGTACCTTCGAGAGGGCGCAACGCGGTGGCACAGGTGATGGCGCAAACCGTCTCTAAGGAGTAGTCGGTTCAGGCAACTCGCACCTGAAGCCGACCAGAGTCGGGAGCGGCGAGCAGCCCCGCCGGATACAGGGAGTCGTCGACAACATGCGGCCCGGTGGACCCTTCAGAACCACTCCAGAGCTTTGGCCGTGAAACCCTTGATCTCCTCGAGTGTGGCGTCTCGCCCTTGCCCCGAGCGCCAGGAACCCTTGTCTCGAACGCAGACGGTCAGCTCGGGTGCGTCGACCCATAGGCACCGAATCGCCGTCACGGTCCCAGGTTGTTGCCAGCTCGCGTGTAGCTCGTGGGCGAGCTGACAATACTGGTTCCCCTCAGTGAAGGTGGTCGTCGTCGAGGACAACGTCACAGCGCTCGATCGCCGCTCGCCCTCAGCGCCCGGAGAGTAGCGAAATCGCACGTACTCGTCGCCCGTGGGATCCTCTTCGTACCGAGAGTTGGTCAACTCACCTGCGATGACCGTCGAGGTGAAGTCATACGGGTGATCGTGGATGGGTAGTTCCCCGACGCAGCAGCTCGGATCCCAGACATGAAGTCGGTACTCCCGCCGGTCGTCAAGGCGCAGGCCCATGAGCCCGATGTCCTGCATCCTCCAGGGGAAGTTCTCCGCATGTTGGAGCACCGTATGAACCAGGGCCTTGCTCAGCGTGTCGCTCATCGCGTCCTCTCCGCACCACGGCCGGGATACTTTGCCAGCGTGTAAATCACATCACTGTCATTCGCATGGGTCAAGGGGATGAATCGAGCAGTACTCCCCAACGACGGTTTTTTGCGGCTTATCCACACGCCCGGATGTGCCGGTAGGGGAAAGGGTCCTCGACCCGACGTGGTCGAGCTTGGCACTGTGCCCTCCGTCTTCCTCATGCTCGGCGCGAAGGGTCTCGGTCGAGGTGACCCGCTGGCAACGCGGGAACACTCCGGTCGCCTTGTGGGGATT
>DASXMT010000371.1:0-2529 GCA_036495505.1 Acidimicrobiales bacterium
GCTGGAGGAGGCCGAGGGTGCGTTCGTGCTCTGTGGGTTCCTCATGGCCCTGGCCACCCATCAACTGGGCCGGACCACCGACGCCATCGGCTGGTTCGAACGGAACCGGTCCGCCTGCGGGCCCCCCGGTCTGTTCACCGAGGAGTTCGACGTCCGCCAACGTCAGCTTCGAGGCAACCTTCCCCAAGCCTTTGTCCACGCCCTGATGTTCGAGGCGGCGAGCAGGTTGGCCCGAGGCTGGGACGAGCAATGACGACCGCACCCGGTCGACTCGCCCGCAACCGCCCGAGAGGAATCAATATGACCCAGACCGTCGTCATCACCGGGGCCAGCGCCGGTATCGGCCGCGCCGTGGCTCAGCTCTACGGAAGGCGTGGTGACCGCGTCGGCCTGTTGGCCCGGGGACAGGCGGGACTGGAGGGAGCGGTCAAGGACATCGAGTACGCCGGGGGGACAGCCCTTGCCGTCCCCACTGATGTGGGCCAGTACGACCAGGTCGAAGAGGCGGCCCGTCTTGTCGAGGAAGCCCTGGGACCCATCGACGTGTGGATCAACGTGGCCTTCACCTCGGTCTTCGCTCCCTTCTGGGAGATCGAGCCCGACGAGTTCAGGCGGGTCACCGAGGTGAGCTACTTGGGATATGTGCACGGCACCCGGGTGGCGCTCGACCTCATGAAGCCCCGGGACCGTGGCACCATCGTCCAGGTGGGGTCAGCCCTCGGGCTGCGCAGCATCCCCCTGCAGAGCGCCTATTGCGGAGCGAAGCACGCCATCAACGGGTTCACTTCCTCCCTCCGGGTCGAGCTCCTGCACGAGGGCAGCCATGTCCGGGTCACGGTGGTCCAGATGCCCGCCGTCAACACTCCGCAATTCTCCTGGGTGCTGTCGCGGTTGCCCAACCACCCCCAACCGGTGCCGCCCATCTATGAGCCCGAGCTGGCGGCGAGGGGGGTGCTCTTCGCCGCCGACCATCCCCGGCGCAAGCAGTTCTGGGTAGGGGGCAGCACCGCGGCCACCGTCCTGGCCAACAAGGTTGCCGCTCCGCTGCTCGACCGCTACCTGGCCCGGACCGGGTTCAAGTCCCAGCAGGCGGCCGAGAAGGCCCACGACCACCCCATCAACCTCTGGCAGCCGGTGGACGGAGACGGTGGGAAGGACCACGGCGCCGACGGGACGTTTGCCGACCGGGCGCACCACGCAAGTGGAGAGATGTGGGTGTCCCACCATGCTCGGGCCATGGCCGCACTGGGTGGCGCGTCAATCGCGGCAGCAGCCGTGCTGGCCGGCAGGCTGGCCGCCCGGCGCTGAGGAGGGGCGGCTGGTGTAAAGACGCGGCCGGATGGGCAGGTATTCGGCATGGCTGTCCGCAATGCACTGGTCCGAGCAGGCCCTCCTGCCGTCTGGGCCGTGCTCGCCGACGGCTACTCCTACGACCAATGGGTCGTCGGCACCAAGGCGGTCCGCTCCGTGGACCCGGGCTGGCCTCAGGAGGGGACGAGCCTGCACTACACGGTGGGCCTCGGTCGGCTGCGGCTCGACGATCGCACCACGGTGCGGCTGGCCGAGCCGGGGAAGTCCCTGGAGCTCGAAGCCCTGGCCCGCCCGGTGGGCAGTGTCCGGATCTCGATACAGATTCTGCCCTGGGGTGAGGATTCCGTGGTGGTCGTGGACGAGCACCCCCTCCGGGGTCCCTCCTGGGCTCTGGAGAACCCGATCGCGGAGCTGGCCATGACCCTCCGCAATCGGGCCATGCTGCACCGGCTGGTTCGTGTGGTCGAGTCCCGTGCTACCCAATCGAGTCCCGGTCAATAGCTGCCCAGCAGCCGCCCGGAGGCGGCGACCAAGGGGGAGACGAACATCCGCCCGAGGGCGCTGTGGGCGGTCATGGCCGCCCGAGCAGCGTTGGCGCCACAGGCACCGTGGACACCGCCACCGGGGTGGGCCGACGATGACGCCAGGTACAGCCCCCGGATCGGGGTCTCGGACCTCCCGAGCCCCGGTACGGGGCGGAAGACCAACTGCTGATGGAGGGCGCTGGTGCCGCCGTTGATGGCGCCCCCGATCAAGTTGGCATCGTGGTTCTCCAGATCGCCGGGGCACAAGAGGTGGCGAGCGGCGATGAGTGACTTGAAGCCGGGGGCGTACTCCTCGATGCGGTTTTCGATCCGGGCGGTGATGGCCTCCCGGTCGGCCCCGTTCCATGCTCCGGAGATCCCGTCGTCCCCGGCGTCGCCCCGCACCGTCCGGGGGACGTGGGTGTAGGCCCAGAGGACCTCGGTCCCGGTCGGCGACCGCGAGGAGTCCGCCGTGGTCATCTGGCCGGCCAGAACGAAGGGCCGGCGGGGAATCCGTTGCATGGCGATGTCGGCGCAGTACTGAGTCATCTCGTCGACGCTGTCAGCGAGATGGACGGTTCCGGCACCGGCCACCGACTGAGCCCGCCACGGGACCGTCGCTCGCAAGGCCCAGTCCACCTTGACGGTGGAATAATCCCACTGGAACCCGCCGAGGTCCCATCGAAGCGGGCCG
>DASXMT010000372.1:0-8299 GCA_036495505.1 Acidimicrobiales bacterium
AGCACGGATTCGAGGTGGTCGAACGTCGCGTCGTTCCAGACGGCGCAGACCCGGTAGCGACAATAATCCGGGAATTGGCGGTGGACTTTGCCGGCGCCATCCTCACGACCGGGGGAACGGGCTTTGCCCCCACCGACCAGACTCCGGAAGGCACTCAAGCGGTACTCGAACGAGAGGCGCCCGGGCTGGGCGAGGCCATGCGGGCCATCAACCCACTGGGTAGGCTCTCCCGGGGAGCTGCGGGAACGGTCGGGCAGCAGTTCGAGCGCATGAGGAAGGACGCTCCCACCGGGTCACGCCGGTGCGACAGGTCGCTCCCACCGACCCGAACGACCACCCTCTTTCAACCACAGCGCCACCGCGTCGAGGTACGACTCTGGATCCGCCGTGCTGAGCGCGCAGACGATGGTCAGTCCTGCCACCGTGCACGCAGTGAGGGCCTCCATTTCAACTCCCGTTCGATCCACCACTTCGGTCACGGCCGAGATGTCCACCCGCCCTTTGAACGGGACCACGTCAACGTGCACGTCGGTCAGGCGGATGGGATGACACAGTGGTATCAGGGCGGAGGTCAACTTGGCCGCTTGCACCCCGGCCACGCGTGCTGTTTGTACGGGATCAAGGTCGCCGGGCCGCATGGCCAGTACTTCGAACACATCGGCGACAGTACGAACCGTGCCCCGGGCGACAGCCCGACGCACGGTCGGCTCCTTGCCGGTGATGTCGATCATCCAGGCTCGACCGTGTTCGTCGAGGTGAGGGAATTCGGGGTGGCCGGTCACCGGTCAGGTACTACCCCATCGCTGGAGCCCCATCTCTGCATGGGCTATGACGTGGGCCAGGTCCTCGGGTGTGTCGATGTCCGCGAAGCACTGCTCGTCAACAACCTCGGACCACACCTCGGGTCCCAGCCATGCCACCTCGGTGGCGTCGAGTAAGGCCATGAGCGAGCGTCGACCCTCTCCCACCAACCGACGGCAATGGTCGAGCGAGGCCCGTCCAAAGCGGGCACAGAGGGGTTGCGGGCGCTGGGCGACTACCGGCACGACGGTTCCATCACCTGGCATTCGGGCCAGCAGCTCGAGCAACGGCACCGTGACCCGGGGGAGATCGCACGCCAGGACGAGCACCGGGCCCGAATGGCCCGCGTCGACCAACGCGGCCCAGCCCGTGGCCAGCGCAGCCAACGGACCGGCACCGGGTCGATCGTCGGGCACGGCCGTGAGCCCCGAGGTGCCCGGCCCGACCTCCAGCACGGGGTCAGCGACCTCGGCCAGTCGGGCGGCCACCGTCTGGGCGCACGTGCGCCCGTCGGCCAGCACGATGGATGCCTTGTCCCTACCCATGCGGCGGCTGCTGCCGCCGGTCAACAGCAGTCCGGCTATCGGTGCGCCCGCCGTCCCGCAGCCGGCGCCCACCGCTTCATCCATGCCCACTGCTGCCTCGACCGATGACCTGATCTCCCGTCCAGCTCGATCGCCCAACATCGGTTCCTGCCCGAACCGGTGGCCTGTGACCGGACCACCCACCATACCGACACCATCGGCGGGTGGACGGACCGGCACCGAACCCGCAGATGCACCCCTAAGGGGCCATCCTGCCTGCAATCTCCACTCCTTTCGCCCGTTCTTGCCGCAATTGGCTTGTTAGGCTTTGGACGTGCCATCAAACCAGCGGTTCCGGCTCCCCACAGCGGCCCCCTGCTTTCGCTCCATCGGCGCCGTGGCCCTGGTCGCCTCGCTACTCACCGCATTCTTGCTGAGCGCCCTCCTGGACATGGCCACGCCGGCCTACGCCGAGAGCCCGACGACGACCATCCAGGCAAAAGGCCCGGTCAACGTGCTGTATGCCGGTTCCCTGGTCCAGACGATGGAGCAGGTGATCGGTCCCCGATTTGATGCCGCCACCGGCTACACCTTCACCGGTTTCTCCGCCGGCTCGGATGCGCTCGCCACCCAGATCAAAGACGGTGTGCAAAAAGGTGACGTCTTCATCAGTGCCAGTCCCGACGTGAACAAGGAGCTGACCGGTACGGCGAACGGGAACTGGGTGACCTGGTACATCACCTTTGCCACCGCACCCCTGGTCATCGGGTACAACCCACACAGCGCGTTCGCCCACGACTTGAAGACCCAACCATGGCCCAAGGTCGTGCTCAAGCCGGGATTCCTGCTGGGGCGGACCGACCCGGCGACCGATCCCAAGGGCAAGCTCGCCGTCACCGCCATGCAACAAGCAGCGAAGCGCTACAAGCTGCCCGCCCTGACCGCTCTGGCCGCCTCCGACACCGGGGAGTTCCCCGAAGAGACCCTGGTCGGTCGGCTACAGGCGGGTCAGCTCGATGCCGGCTTCTTTTATTCGGCCGAAGCCAAGGCGGCCGGCATCCCCACCGTCTCGTTGGGCCCCATCAAGCTGTCCGCCACCTACACGGTGACCGTCCTCAACCAAGCGCCTGACCGTGCCGGTGCGCTCTCCTTCGTGTCGTACCTGTTGGGCAAGAAGGGCCAGGCCGCAATGGCCGCCCAGGGATTCAAGCTGGTCAAGCCGCCCACGATCCATGGGCCCACAGGCAAGGTTCCCGCTTCGCTCCGTTCCGTCACTGGGTGACCAGCCTTTCGACGCTCCGGCGCCCGCTCCCCTGGCTAGGGGCCCTCCTGGGTCTCTACCTGGTGGTGCCCATCGCCGCCTTCGTGGCCCGGATCGCCGGATCCAACAATCCCGGATTCTCCACCCCCGGGCTCCTCTCCGCGCTGTATGTCTCGGTAGTCACGGCCACCATTTCGATGGCTGTCGTCGCGCTGTTGGGCATCCCCTTGGCCTACGTGCTGGCCCGGTCCCGGAGCCGGCTGGCCGCCGCCGTTGGTTTGCTGGTGCAGCTGCCCCTGGCCTTGCCGCCTCTGATCAGCGGGATTCTGCTCATCTACGTCATCGGTCCGTACACCACGATCGGACGGGCATTCGGTGGCCATCTCACCGACACGATGACCGGGATCGTCCTGGCTCAGATCTTCGTCAGTGCCCCCTTCGTGATCGTGGCCGCCCGCGCCGGGTTTGCCACGGTCGATCCCCAGCTGACCGACCTGGCCACCACGCTCGGCCACCGAGATGCGTCCCGTTTCTGGCGGGTGAGCCTGCCGTTGGCCGGACCCGGCGTGCGGGCCGGGCTCGTCCTCGGCTGGCTCCGCGCCTTCGGCGAGTACGGCGCCATCGTGATCGTGGCCTACCACCCGAGCACCTTGACGGTGTTCACCTACAACCAGTTCAGCGCAGCAGGACTCACCACCACCGAGGCACCCACTGCCCTGGCCCTCGCCGTCGCTGTGATGGTGGCGATCATCGCCGCGCTGGCCGCCCGATTCCATCCCCTCCGACGGCACCGCGGGTCGGCTCCGCTTCGCTCCCCTGAAGCGCCCACCGCCGGCCCGCGGACACCGGTCGGCTTCGATCTCGACGTCCGGCTGGGCACCTTCCACCTCCGTCTCGAGCACGCGGCCACGAGCGCCTCACTGGCAATCCTGGGCGCCTCCGGAGCTGGCAAGTCGATGACCATGCGATGCCTGGCCGGCCTCCGGGGCGGCCGACCGGGGGCCGTGCGCTACGGAACCCGTACCGTCACCGACATTCCTCCCGAGGACCGTGGCATCGGATACGTCCCCCAGGGCTCGCCCCTCTTTCCGCACCTGACCGTTCGCCAGCAGGTCCTGTTCGGCAAGGATGCCGACGAGGCGCTGGCCTCGTACTGGCTCGCCCAGCTGGGCATCGGCGGCCTGGAGGACCGTCTCCCTCGCGAGCTCTCGGGCGGTCAACGCCAGCGGGTGGCCCTGGTCCAGGCCCTCTGCCGACGACCCGCTGTGCTCTTGTTGGACGAGCCCTTTTCCGCCCTGGATGCCCCGGTCCGCGACGCGCTCCGCTTCGACCTGCGTCGCCTCCAGCGCGAGGCCGGGCTGTCCACGGTGCTGGTCACCCACGATCCCGAGGAGGCCGCGTTCTTGGCCGAAGAAGTCATCGTGCTCGGACACGGGCATGTCCTCCAGGAGGGGGCGTGTGTGGACGTCATGTCCCGCCCGGCCAGCGCCGAGGTCGCCCGGCTGGTCGGCATCCACAACGTGCAACCCGGTCGCGTCCGCTCGCCCGGGGTCGTCCGGGTCGGACGGATGGATCTGGCCCTCGACAGCGGCCTGCTGGCGGCGGGGACAGAGGTCCTGTGGTGCATCCGTCCCGAAGACGTACGGCTGTCCGAAGCGGGGACCTACCGGGCCACCGTCACCGACGCGGCGGTCCTCGGCGCCGTCGTCGAGTACGTCGTCCGTTTCGATGATGCCGGTCCCGAACTTCGCGCCAGGGCATCGCGTTCGACGAGCTTTGCTCCCGGCGCGCCCTGCGGCGTCGACGTCCCCGCTGGGGCGGTGAGCCTGTGGGCGAAGGACCGGGCGACTACTGACCCGGCGTGAGGCGCATGTGATCCGGGGTGAGGCGCATCATTCCCCCACGGCCAGCTCAACCCCCACGTTGGTCGCTTTGACCACGGCCTCGGCCAGCATCCCGGGTGCCAGGCCCAGTTCGTCGACGGCTTCCCTGGTCACCAGAGCGACGAACCGATGAGGCCCCGCCTGGATGTCGACCTGAGCGGCAACGGTGTCTGTCACCACCTTGGTGATGATCCCGGGAAAGCGGTTGCGGGCCGACTGTGCGCCGATGGCCACGGGGTCGCGCGTCCCCGCCAGTTCGACGGCCAGCCGGGCCAGATCGGTGCCGTCGACCTCCCGTCGGCTTCCCTCTGAGGGCACCGTCTTCACCCGACCGGCATCCACCCAGCGTCGCACCGTGTCCGTGCTGACGCCCAGCAATTCGGCGGCCTGTGCGATCCGATAGGCGGGCACCCCCACAAGCTACTGCGTCGATGATCCGGAGGGAACGGTGTCCAGGGCCAAGGCGAGCAGGGCCACGTCGTCGACTCGCTCCGTGGTGAGCCCCTCGATCACTCGTTGGCAGACGGCCTGAGGATCGGCTTCCCCGTTGGCCACGATGCCGGCCAGCCGGTCCATGCTCGCTTCAGCACCGATCCCGCGGTCATCGATGACCCCATCGGTGTACAGCAAGAGCAGCTGCCCGGGTCGGATCCTGCCCTTCCATTCGGCGGCTTCGGTCTCGGGCGCACCGAAGGGACTGGTCGGTGCCACCGGTAGATACCGGGTCCTGCCCGATTCGAGCATGAGTGGGGGATGATGACCGGCCGAGGCCAGCATCAACTCGCCGGTGCCGGGGTCGAGCTCGCCGAACAGGCCGGTGGCCAGTCGCTCGAAGCCGAGGAGGTCCCAGCTCCATTTGAGCGCCGCGACCAGCTCGCCCGGTCCGCCCACCTGACCGGCCAACGCCCTCGCCGCGCTCCGGAGCTGGCCCATCATGGCCGCCGCGGCGCGGTCATGGCCGGCGACATCGCCGATCATGAACCCGAGTCGTTGGCTCGGGAGCACCACCAGGTCGTAGAAATCGCCGCCAACGTTGAGCCCACGGGTGCTGGGCACGTACCGGGTTGCCGTTCGTACACCGCGAATCTCCGGCGGTCGGTGCGGAAGCAGGCTCTCCTGCAGCACATGGGCCGTGTGATCGGCTCGCTCGAAGCGCTGGGCATTGGCGACCACCGCCGCTACTTGCTGGGCCAGCTCTTGGGCGAAGGCCACATCTTGACCACCGAAGCTACGGCTGGCCGACACGAACGTGATCGTGCCGATCACGTCGCCGTCAGCTGCGAGGGGCACGGTCAGGTACGAATAGAAGTCCAGGGCCTTGGTGATCAAAAAGTGTTCTTCGTCGTGGGTAGTGGACCGCAAGAAGTCGTCGCTCATGCGGCTCGACCAGCTAGGCGTTCCCGTGCGGACGACACCGGCGGCCGGATGGTGTCCCTCGATGCCCTGCGGGTTCCGGCCGCGCAGCTGGTCCACCAGGTGTTGCCGTTCGGGGTCGCGATGGCGAGCGACCATGCGTTGCAGGCTGTCATCATCGTCGAGCACATCGATGAGGCAGAGATCACCCAGGGCGGCCAGGGCCAACGTGGCCAGACGGTCGAGCGCATCTTGGAAACCGGGGGCCTCGGCCATGACCTTCGCCGCATTGGCCAAATAGGCGCTGATCGTGGCCAGCTTGGCCTGTTCCTCGTAGAGCCTGGCCTTGTCGATGGCCTGGGACGCTTGATCCACCACCGTGGTCAGGAACTCACGCTCATCGAGTTCGAAATGGTGGCCGGCGGGGTAGATGAGCGCCACGACGCCGACGCACTCCTCTTTGATGGACAGGGGCAGCACGGCGAATGCCGTCCTGGCCCGGCGCCGGCGCGACCAGGTAGGGAACTTGGCCTCCACGTCATCGGTCGAGGTCACATAGACCGGCTCTTTGGCGCGGTAGACGACTGCGGCGGGCGCGTCGGCATCCAGTGCGATCTCGTCGAACTCCCCGCTGTCCAGCGGCTCGTCGGCCCTACGAACCAGCCGCGGCGGATCCTCGTGCACCAACCACACGTCCGCCCGGTCGAGCTCGCTGTTCGGTCCCCTGGAGCTCATGGCCGCGGCGAGGACCGTTGCCACCTCCGTCGGGGACGAGGCGCCGGCCAACGACGAGGTGATGCCCTGCAGCCGGGACAGGCGATCGGCAATCTGCTCCGCTCGGAGCCGGGCAATCCGCTCCATCTCGAAGAGCTGGATCCGCCCCAGGGCACCAGCCATGCGCTCGGCCACCTGCTCCAACATCCGGGCGTCCAGGTCGGTAAAACGATCCAGCTGGTGGCTCCCGGCGTGCAGCACCCCGAGAACGCGCCCGTCGAGGAGTATGGGCACCGCCACCACCGACCGCATGCCACTGTCGGTCAGGGCCGGTGAGGCCAACTGGATGAGGGAGAGATCCTCGACCACCAGAGGCTCCCGACTGGCCAATACCCGTCCGGCCATGCCCTCACCGGCGCGGATCTGGAGCTCCAGGGACACCTCTTCGCCGAGGCCAACGGAAGCACGTGCGATGAGCTCGTCCCCTTCGTCATTGGCCAGCAGCACCGAGACGGCGTCCGTGCGCAAGGCCTCCCTCATGGTGGCCAGGGCGTGTCGAAACAGATCGTCGAGCGACTTGCGGGCCATAAGGCTGTCGGCAGCGACGCCGAGTTCATTCCACCAGCGAGCGATGGACTCACCCACCGCCGTCCCGGCCTCCTGGGCGGTGCGCAGCGCCTCGAATTCGTCCCGGTTCGGGCGGTACACGGTATCGGCCGACCGGTTCACGGCGTCGGCCGACCGCTCGCCCCCGGACGTGTTGTGAGGATTCGCCACGGGGCAAGCCTATGGCCCAAATGGCCTGCTGGCCCCGGCTCGGGCCATAGCCGTTTAGGCCGCACCATCGTGGGTAGGTGCCACAGATCGAGCCATCGAGCCACGAGGAAGACAGACGCGGCGGTATCTGCAGGAAGGAGGCCCTATGACCCCGCAGAAGCCATATTCCGAGCCACCACAAAGCCGGGTTGGCCGGTCGTCGATCCCCGAGCCCGCCCCTCCGGGGCCCGTGCCCCTACCGCCGGACCCCTTCCCGGTTGAGCCGCCGCCGGCTCCACCAGTTCCCGAACCGGAGCCGATCGATCCGCCGTTGCCTGCGCCAGAGCCCGTCTAACTCCGCCGATCAGCCGACATCATCAACCACGAGAGGCTAGCTGGCGGTGGATTCCGAGCTCTGACGTGCGTCTTCGGCCTGAGGCCGGACCAGCATGGGGTACATCCCCCGGTCGAAGGCCACGATGAACTGGCGTACGGGTTGTGGGAGCGGGACCCGGACCACGGTGGACGGGAAGAACCGGATGGCTCCGTCGAGGACGATCTTGACCTGGCTCTGTCCCGTCGTGTGCGAACGCACCCGCGGATCAGCCCCCAAGAGGGCGTTCAGGTACGACGACACTGCACAGCTTCTCGGATTATGGCGGGCTCCCCAGACGCCGGCGTCGCATAACGATGCGGCCACCTCGGCACGGTTATCTCCCAACCCGACCAGGAGTTCCCGGGTTTCGCTCCTGAGCTGCTGACGTCGCCTCATGGCGCCCCCTAACACTGTCCACCTCGGGACTGATGCTTAGGGAGCGCACCGTGCTTCTTAAGCGCCGACTCGAGTGTTCATGCAATGCATACCCCCGAAAGAACCACCTAAACAAGTCAAATATTGACCACTCACGGTGCGGATAGGGGCCGGATCCGTGTTGGCAAACGGGCCGGCTCAGGGTTGGTGACAGGCTCAGGGTTGGTGACAGGCTCAGGGTTGGTGACAGGCTCAG
>DASXMT010000373.1:0-10071 GCA_036495505.1 Acidimicrobiales bacterium
ACTCCCGGCCGACGTCGTCAACTTCTCCCTCGCCCTCGATATGGACAAGGTCGCCAAGGCCGGTCTCGTCTCCACCAACTGGGCCAACACTCCCACCAAGGGCATGGTGACGAACTCGATCGTGTCCTTCGTGGTGCGGCCGGGGAACCCCAAGCACATCACGACTTGGGCCGACCTGGTGAAGAGCGGCGTGTCGGTCATCACCCCGAACGTGTTCAGCTCGGGCAGCGCCAAGTGGAACATCATGGCGGCCTACGGCGCGCAGCTGAAGCTCGGCAAGACGCCGGCGCAGGCCCAGAACTACCTGTCGCAGCTGCTGCACCACACCGTGGCCCAGCCGACGAGCGCCAGCGCCGCGCTCCAGACGTTCCTGTCGGGTCAGGGCGACGTGCTCCTCGACTACGAGGACGACGCGCTTTACGCCAAGAAGCAGGGCGAGGCCGTCTCCATCGTCACGCCGCCGCAGACGATCCTGATCCAGAACCCCATAGCCGTGACCAGCAACTCGACCAACGCCAGCGCGGCCAAGGCCTTCATGGCCTACCTGCTCTCGCCGGCCGGACAGAAGGTCTGGGGACAGCAGGGCTACCGGCCCGTCCTTCCCCAGGTCGCCGCCCAGTTCAAGTTCGCCACACCCAAGAAGGTGTTCACCATCGCCAGTCTCGGCGGGTGGACCAAGGTCAACACGGTGTTCTTCACGCCGAGCACGGGGGTGGTGGCCAAGATAGAGCAGGGGCTGGGGGTTTCGACAGCCAGTGGCTGATCTTGCTGTACGCCCCCGGGCAGCGGGGCAACCGGTCGCCGCGAGCCGCACGCGGCGGTCACTTCGAGGGGCGCTCAAGCCGGTGGCCAAGGCCACCGGCCCCGCGCTGATCGTCACCTATCTGTCTCTGCTGGTCCTGTTGCCCATCGCCGCCATCCTGTCGAAGGCGTTCTCCAACGGCTTCGGGTCATTCTGGACCGCGGTCACCCAACCCGAGGCAGTGGCCGCACTGAAGCTGACCCTGATCTGCTCGCTGCTGGTGGCTGCGTTCAATTCGGTGGCCGGGTTGGTCATCGCCTGGGTCCTGGTACGCGACGAGTTCCCGGGTAAGCGCGTGGTCAGCGCGGTGATCGACCTGCCCTTCGCCCTCCCCACCATCGTGGCCGGCCTGACCCTGCTCACCTTGTACGGACCCGACAGTCCCTTCGGCATCAACGTGGCCGACGCCCGCATCGGCATCGTCCTTGCCCTCGCCTTCGTGACCCTCCCGTTCTCGGTGCGCTCGGTGCAGCCGGTGCTGGCCGAGCTCGACCGAGAGACCGAGGAAGCGGCCTCGTCCCTCGGTGCCTCCTCGTCGGTCGTGCTCCGCCGGGTGATCCTGCCCAGCGTGGCCCCCGCCATGCTGGCCGGTGCCGGTCTGGCCTTCGCCCGGGCCATCGGGGAGTTCGGTTCGGTTGTCCTCATCTCGGGCAACCTGCCGTTCAAGACCGAGGTGGCCTCGTCCTGGATCTACAGCCTGTCCCAGAGCGACCAGCTGTCGGCGGCGGCCGCCGTCTCCACCGTGTTGATCCTGATCGCCCTGGTGGTGCTGGGTGCCATCGGGCTCGTCCGGCGACGGTTCAACGTCGGTGAGGCGGTGTGAAGTCCCGCTGGCGCCTGCCCCTCCGAACTTTGGCCCTCGGTTACCTCGCACTGCTCGTGGTCATCCCCGTGGGGTCCGTGTTCTACCGGGCCTTTCAGCACGGCTTCGTCGCCGCCTGGGACGCGGTGACCACACCCGACGCCCTCCATGCCCTGTGGCTGACCATCCTGGTGGTCCTGATCGCCGTGCCCCTGAACACCGTGTTCGGAGTGGGCGTTTCCCTCATCCTGGCCCGGCACCGGTTCCGTGGGGCCTGGCTGCTCGATGCGTTCGTCGACCTCCCGCTGGCCGTCTCCCCGGTGATCGTGGGACTGGCCCTGGTGCTCGTCTACGGCAAGACCGGGTGGTTCGGCAACTGGCTCGCCGGTCACGGCATCGAGATCATCTTCTCGTTCCCGGGCATTGTGATGGCCTCAGCTACAGTTGCCCTCCCCTACGTGGTGCGCGAAGTGCTCCCGGTGCTGCAAGAGATCGGCACCGAGCAGGAACAGGCCGCCACCACCCTCGGGGCCTCGTCGTTCACCGCGTTCCGGCGCATCACCCTGCCCTCGATCAGGCGGAGCCTGGCCTACGGGGTGACCCTCACCACCGCCCGCGTGCTGGGGGAATTCGGGGCGGTGGTGATCGTATCGGGCGCCATTGCCGGAAAGACCCAGACCCTGACGCTGTTCATCCAGGACAGTATCGATAACCTGAATCCGGTCGGCGCCTATGCCGGAGCCGTCATCCTTGCCATCATCGCCCTCGTGGTCCTGACCGTGCTGGGTGCCGATAGCGAAGGGAGGAGATCCACATGGCGATCACGATCAGATCAGTCTCCAAGCGATTCGGAGATGCCGTTGCCCTCGACGACGTCAATCTTGACGTCCCCGATGGATCGCTAACCGCCCTCTTGGGCCCCAGTGGCGGGGGCAAGTCCACGTTGCTGCGCGTGGTGGCCGGGCTGGAGAGCCCAGACTCCGGCACGGTGGAGATCGACGGCCAAGACCTCACCGGAGTCCCGGCCCGCCAGCGTGGCATCGGATTCTGCTTTCAGCATTACGCGCCGTTCCGCCATCTGACGGTTCGACGAAACGTGGCCTTCGGTCTGGAGGTCCGCCGCCGGCCCAAGGCAGAGATCCGAGAGAAGGTCGACGAGCTCCTCGAGCTCGTCCGGATCGCCCATCTGGCCGACCGCTATCCCTCAGAGCTGTCGGGAGGCCAGCGCCAGCGCATGGCCCTGGCCCGAGCGCTGGCCATCGAGCCGAAGGTCCTGCTGCTCGACGAGCCCTTCGGTGCCCTCGACGCACAGGTGCGCCAGCAACTCCGGGTGTGGCTCCGGGAGCTGCACGAGAAGATCTCGGTGACCACCGTGCTCGTGACCCACGACCAAGAAGAGGCCATGGAGGTGGCCGACCGCCTGGCCATCATCAACGAGGGCCGACTGGAGCAGATCGGCGCGCCCGCCGAGATCTACGACAAGCCCGACAATGAGTTCGTCATGAAGTTCCTGGGGCCAGCCACAGAGCTCGACGGTGTGTGGGTTCGCCCGCACGACCTGGTCATCCACAACGAACCTGGCATCGGCGGTCAGGGGGCTCTGGTGGAGCGGATCACCCATTTGGGCTTCGAGGTACGGGTGGACCTCAAGCTGGACGACGGGAGCTCCACCTGGGTCCAGCTCTCGAGGGGCGCCGCCGCCGAGCTGGACGGGGTACCCGGTGACCAGGTGTGGGTATCGCGCGCCACCCCGTCGAAGCGGCACGAGTCGCTGACCGAGGTGGTCGGCTAGGCGAGCCCAGGAAGCACAAAGACGTCCGAGCATGGGATGGCGGCGGAGCGAAGGTGAATCGGGGCCGCGCAATGGCTGCGCCGGACCGACCGTCGGTGCCGGTATGGCCCCCCTGTCGGGGCGAGCCTGGCAGAATCCTCACGTGTACATCTCTGCCAAGGTCGACTATGCCGTCCGTGCTATGTGCACGCTGGCCGCCGCTGATGATCGTCCGGTCACCGCCGAGGCCCTGGCCGCCTCTCAGGGCCTCCCGGCGAAATTCCTGGAGAGCATCCTGAACGACCTCAGGCGGGCCGGGCTGCTGCGCAGCCAACGGGGGGCCGAGGGCGGCTATCGACTTTCCCGGCCGGCCAACGCCATCACCGTGGCCGAGATCATCCGACCCCTCGACGGGCCCCTGGCCGAGGTCCGAGGCCTTCGCCCCGAGGCGGCCAACTACAGCGGCGCGGCCGAGCACCTGCAAACGGTGTGGGTGGCCGTGCGGGCCAGCCTCCGCTCAGTGCTCGAAGCGGTGACCCTGGCCGACATCGTGGCCAACAAGCTCCCCAGGGCGATCGTGAAGCTCACAGCCGATCCCGACGCCTGGGTGCCCCACTGACCCAGGGCGTCACCCGAGGGCGAGGGCCGACCGAACAGTTGGGCCGCATGGCCCCAGAAGTGCACGGCCGTCTGGATCACACGGCGTCTGGACCACACGGCGTCGCCCCTACGCTCCCGTAGATGGTTGCGCCCCCATCAGCGACGGACGATGTATCCGGGGGCGAGAAGCACCACCCGCCCGACTGGCTGATCCTCTCGCTCGTCTGCCTGGCCCAGTTCATGGTGGTGCTGGACATCTCCATCGTGAACGTGGCGCTGCCCTCCATCCAGAAGAGCCTGGGCTTCTCCGAGGTGAACCTGCAATGGGTGGTTACTGCCTATTCGTTGACCTTCGGAGGCTTGCTGCTGTTCGGTGGTCGGCTGGCCGACCTGTTCGGACGCCGACGTATCTTCTTGCTCGGACTGGTGCTCTTCACTGGGGCCAGCCTGTTGGGTGGGTTCTCCCAGAACCAGCAAACCCTGATCATCGCTCGAGCCCTGCAGGGCGTGGGCGCCGCCGTCCTGTCCCCGGCCACTCTGACCATCCTCACCGTCACCTTCACCGAGCAGCGGGCCCGGGCCAAGGCGCTCGGTGTCTGGACTGCGGTGGCCGCCGGAGGCGGGGCGGCCGGAGCCCTCTTCGGGGGGATCCTGACCGACCTGTTGTCGTGGCGGTGGATCCTCTTCGTCAACGTGCCCATCGGGATCGTGGCCTTCTTGCTAGCCCGCTTCTACCTGAAGGAGTCGCGAGCCGAGGGTGAACGACAGCGGCTCGACATCGCCGGCTCGCTGACGGTGACCGCCGGGCTCATCGTCCTCGTCTATGGGATCGTGAGCACCGACCGCCACGCCTGGGGCTCGCCCCAGACCATCCTCACCCTGGCCATCGCCGCCGTGCTGCTCGGTGCGTTCGTGCTCATCGAGGCCCGGCTGGCCACCCATCCGCTGATGCCGCTCCGGCTGTTCAAGTCCCGCGCCGTCAGCGGCGCCAACATCGCCATTTTCCTCCTCGGGGCGGCCATGTTCGCCATGTGGTTCTTCCTCACCCTCTACCTGCAACAGGTGCTCGGTTACAGCCCCCTGGTCACCGGCTTCACCTTCGTGCCCCAGACCGCAGCCATCGCGGTGGCTGCCACGCTGGCCGGCCGGCTGACCCCCAAGTTCGGGCCCCGTCGCCTCATCGTGGTTGGTGGCCTGCTCTCCGCCGGAGGGCTCTACTGGCTGTCGTTCATCAGCGCCGGCGGCACATATTGGACGAGCGCCTTTGGAGGCGGGGTGATGTGCACCTTCGGCATGGGCCTGGCCTTCACGCCCGTTGCCGTGGCGGCCACAGGCGGCGTGAGACGCGAGGAGGCCGGCCTGGCCTCGGGAGTGATGAACACCAGCCGCCAGATCGGTGCCTCCGTCGGGCTGGCACTGCTGTCGACGGTGGCCGCCGGCCGGATCGCCTCGGTCGAGCGGGGCCACCAGGCCAGTGGCGTACTGGCCAAGACGGCCATGACGGCGGGATACGCACGCGGGTTCCAGATCGCGGCCCTCATGGCGCTGGCCGCCGTGGCCTTCGCCTTCATCATCCCGGCGTCGACCGGTGCTCCACAGCCGCCGCCGGATCGGGACTCCAGCGCCATGCTGGCCGAGGGCATGGCTGCGGCCAGCGACGGCGGCCCGGCTGGAACGCCGTCTTCGGTGAGATCGGCTCGCCCTCGATCGCCCAAGCTGGCATGACCCGGTGAGGTTCCGGGCCGAGAGCGGCGCCGATCCGGGGGGCGCCGACGCCGGTTCAGGCCCCCCAGCAGCGGTCAACCGATCAGCTGGTCAGGTGCCGATGAGGTCGCTGCGGCCGTGGTGCTCGAACTGGGCCACCAGCTCAGCTCGACCCTCGGTACCCAACGTTACGTAGCGGTGGCCACCGGATCGCCCACCAGCGGCAGCGGCGGGGCGCCAGAACACCGGGTCGTCGGTGGCCCACCACCCCTGAGCCCGCAGCACCTCCTTGGTGACCTTTCCGCTCGCGGTCTGCGGAAACGACGCGGTGGCGACGATGAAGCTGGGAGCCCATTTGGTGCCCAGGTCGGGCTGGGCATCCAGGAACTCGGCGAATCGACCGGGGTCGAACGAGACGCCGGGCAACATCTCGAATGCGGCCATCACCTGGTCGCCGCTGCGGGCATCAGGGACGGCGTAGACGGCGACGGCGGCGATGTCGGCGAATCGAAGGAGGATCCGTTCGATGGGCCCCGCAGTCAGGTTCTCCGAATCGACCCGCAGCCAGTCCCCCCGCCGTCCGGCGAAATAGAAAAAGCCCTCCGTGTCCCGGTAGGCCAGGTCGCCGGTCCAGTACCAACCGTGGCGGGTCCGGTCATCGGTCGCCTCGGCGTTGCGGTAGTAGCCCTCGAAGCCGCCGAGCCCTGATCGGTTGACGATCTCCCCCACCGATACGTCGCCATTGGTCAACCGCCCGGCCTCGTCGAAGGTGGCCGGAGGACACTCGTCCATGGTGGAGGGATCGACGACGGCAACATCCTCGTGGGACTTTCCCAACGACCCGGTCGGTGTACCGGGCACCCGGGCAATGGTGGCTCCCCCTTCGCTGGAGCCGTACCCCTCGGTGAGCCGGCACCCGAAGCGCTGCTCGAAGGCAGCGTGGTCGGCCACCGAGGCCTCGGTCCCGAAGCCCCGGCGCAGGGTGATGTCGGCGTCATCCGGGCGATCCGGCGTGGCCAGCACGTAGGCCAGTGCCTTACCCACGTAGGTGAAGGTGGTCACGCCGTGACGCCTGACATCGTCGACGAATCCCGAGGCGCTGAACCGCCGGGCCAGAGCAACCGTGGCCCCGACGGCGAGGACCGGCGCCCACAGGGCCATCAGCGAGTTGCCGTGGAACAGCGGCATCGAGCAGTAGGCCACGTCGTCCCGATCGAAGCCGTACACCGCGGCGGCCCGTTGGCCAATGGCGGCCAGGCGCCCCTGGGTGCACCGGACGGCCTTGGGCGTGCCGGTGGTCCCCGAGGTGAACAGCAACAAGTAGAGGTCGCCGGGATCGGGCTTGGCCGCGCCGACGATAGAGAGGGCCGTCACCCCGCGATGAGCCCCGATGGCCTCGTCGGTGGCCGGATCGTCGATCAGCACCACCCGGTCGTCGCCGAAACCGAGGTCGAGCCCGTCGACCAACGCCGCCCCCTCGGCGTCGGTGATGAGCAGTTGGCAGTCCGTACGCCGGATGTCGTCGGCCAACGCCTCACCGCGCCGCGTGGTGTTGACGCCGACGACGACGGCGCCGGCCAGAGCGGCGCCGCCTAGCCACAACAGGAAGTCGGGAACGTTCCCCAACAGGATGCCCACGTGGAACGGGCCCTCCCGACGAAGCTGTTGCAACAGCGACCCCCGGGCGGCGCTCTCGTCGATCACCTCCCGCCAGCTCCACTGCTGGTCCTCGAACCGGAGACCGAGGCGGTCGTCCTCGGAGCGAGCGACCAACAGATCGGCCACGGTCACCGCGTTGGTGTCCGCACTCACCGGCCCAGCTCCACCAGCAGGCTCTGGATCGCCGTTCCCACCCTCCCGGTGACGTCCCACAGGGTCGATTGAGCTGACCCGATCCCCCACGTTCCCAGCCGGGTCCTGGCGTCGAGGCAGACCCACTCGCCCACCGGCGGTCGAAGGAGGGACACGGTGAGGTCGGGGTTGATGAACGAGGCCGATCCGAACGCGAGCTCGGCCGACACGCCGTTGCCGAAGTCGGCGGCAGCCATGGCCCTCTGCAGAGGGCTCGGTGGCTCACCCGCAACCACCGGTTGGCGCAGTCGGATCCATACCGTGGCCGGCCCGGGCTGGCCATTGCCCCCCTGGACGAAACGGAGCTCGGCCCCCTGGTTATGAAAGGCCGGACGTTCGTCGAGGTCCAAGCTCCCCGGAGCGCTGCTTTCGGGCCCGACAGGCGCCACCTCGGGCTCGGTCAACGTCGGGAGCTGCCCGTCCAAGTCCGGCGCCACCCGGATGCTGAGGGCACGGACTGCGGCCACGGCTGTCCCGTCGGCCTCGATGACAGCGTCGCGCAGTTGGACGCGTTTGCCCGGACGGAACAGCGATGTCGTAACGGTGAGGGGCGCCAGCGGCACGGGACGGAGCAGTTCCACCGTCACCCGGACCACCTGGAGCCCGCTCTCGCCCGCGTCGCGCTCGATGGCCCAGGCACCCAGTGCGGCCACCGGTCCTCCGTGGAGGGCCTTGGGCGACCAGGGTCCACGCGACCGCTCGGTCGGCACCATGAACTGGCCGTCGGGAACAAAGAGGGCTTCGCCGTCCCGCGCCGCATCGGACAACGCCTGGTGGGAAATCTGCTCATGCACGTCCGACGACGCTACGGTGCCAGGTGACAGGGTGGCAATGCGACAGACCGGCCATGAGGGAACTCAGGCCGCGCCACACACGCACACGGACAAAAAGGGGTCTCATGGCATCGGCACAAGCAGCGGTCGACATCAAGCGGTCGCCAGATGAGGTTTGGGCGGTCATCGGTGATTTTGGCGGCCTCGCCAACTGGATGCCGGGCATCGAGTCCTGCCGGTTAGAGGGCGAGAACCGGATCCTGGCCATGACCGGCATGGAGGTCACCGAGCGACTGGTGAGCAACTCGGACGAGGCCCGTACCCAGACCTACTCCATCGTCTCCGGCGTGCCCGTGGAGTCCCACCGGGCCACCATCACGGTCAGCGGCGACGGCGACGGGTCCAAGGTGACCTGGGACGTCGAGGCCGAGCCCGACGAGATGGCCGGGGTCATGCAGGGGATGTACCAGCAGACCCTCGATGCGCTCAAGGCCAAGCTCGAAGGATAAACCGGGCGACGTGGCCGACTGGGCGTTCGAGGTACGCGCCACCTCGCAGGCGCCGGTCGAGGTGGTGTGGCCGCTGATCGGCGAGGCAGCGCGCTGGAGAGAATGGTCCTTCCTGACCCGAAGCGGCCTCGACCGGGAAGGCGAGCCCGCTCCCGACGGGGTGGGGGCCATACGGCGATTCACCACCCTCGGGATGGGCAGCCGGGAGGAGGTGGTGGCGTGGGAGCCGCCCCATCACCTCGGCTATGTCATCCTCACCGGTTTTCCCGTGCGCAACTACCGTGGCGACGTGGTGCTCGCCGCCGACGGTGACAGGACCACGCTCACCTGGTCGTCCTCGTTCGACACCAAGATCCCCGGGACGGGCCGGTTGATGCACGAGGTGCTGTTCTTCATCATCCGGCGCTTCGCCGTCGGCGTGGTGCGCGCCGCCGACACCGCCCGTAGCCGGGCACCGGATGACTGACCGGCTCGCTTCCCCCTTGTCGAAAACTGCCCTCTGATCGGAGATTGCGCCTGATCGAGCAACAGAACCATCTGCTCTCCACGTTGGCGGCAGGATTTCACTCAGGGTGACCCCAACACCTCTTAGCGGGTTGACTTACCGAACATGATTTGGTAAGATCTCTTGAAATTTACGTTCGCCAACCGTACTGATCGGGAGTGCAAGTACATGAGAGTTCTGCGCCGATGTGGTGTGGCTGTTGCCGTTGCCGCCTTGTTGGGGTCTCTCCTCGCCGTCGTCACCGGGAGTACGGCATACGGTGCCCCGACGACGGCGGACGCCGCCGCGGTGCCGAAGCTGTCCATTACCGGACAGGAGGCGGCGTTCTGGATCGCGGAAAAAGTTGCCGGCGGCCTGGTCGCGGCGGTGGCGGGCAAGGGTTTCAACGAAGTCCTCGCCCAGATCACAGGGGACAAGACAAGCGCCCAACTCGACGCCATCAAGAGCGAGCTCGATTCGATCAAGAACCAGTTGGATCAGCTGCAGAACACCATGAACCTGGTGCTGCAGGAGGTGGTGGAAACCCACTTCGACGTCCTGGCCGAACGAGTGAAAACCCTCAGAGACGACGTCAACGCGGCCGAGGGCGACTTCTTGGAGGACTTGAGCTTGGCCGGTAAGCCTGACAGCAAGGCGCGCCGGGACATCTTGACCAAGCGGATCATCGATGACGTCACCGGAAAAGGCGGCCTGATCAGCCAAGTCAACACCATTCCCGAGGCGATCCTGCCGAGCGCCCTCACGTCGAAACCCT
>DASXMT010000374.1:0-6571 GCA_036495505.1 Acidimicrobiales bacterium
CAACCAGAGCTGGCCCAGACCGTCGACGAACACGTTCCCCGGATGCGGGTCGGCATGGTAGGCACCGCCTTGGAGCACCTGGAAGATGAAGGCCTGTAGGAGTCCCTTGGCCAGCACTTCTCGAGGCACCCCGCACGTCTGCAGGGCCAGGGCGTCGTCGACAGACCGGCCCATGATCTCCTCCATGACCAAGAGACGGCTCGTCGATATGGAGTCGTACATTCTGGGGATGCTGATCGACATATCGCTGCCAGACTGGGTATCGAGCCGCTTGCTCATGGCCGACTCGCGCTGGTAGTCGAGCTCCCGCGACATGCTGATGATGAGCTCCTCAGCCAGGTCCCGAAGTCCGAGTCGGCGGGCGCTGGGCACCCTTCGCTCGGCGATGGACGCCATCATGCGCAGGACGGTGGCGTCCCGGCGAAGGAGATCGCTCATGCCTGGGCGTTGGACCTTGACGACCACCCGCTCGCCGCTGAACAGGACGGCTCGGTGGGTCTGTCCAATGGAGGCTGCCGCCAGCGGTTCCCAATCGAAGGACGAAAACACTTCCTCCACCCGTTGATCGAGCTCGTGCTCGATCAACGGACGGACCTCGTCGGTCGGGATGGGTCGGACCGACGAGCGCAACTCTGATAGCGCATCGATGACAGGGGGGGCTAACAGATCGCCTCGGGTCGAGGCGATCTGTCCGAACTTGACGAACATCCCGCCGGAGTCCTCGAGAGTCTGGCGGAGCCGGTCCCCGAACTCTTCGGAGGTAATCCCGTCGATCGACGCAAACCGAGGTCGGGCCAAGCCGCGGCGGCGGGCGTGGCGGGAAACCTCCCAGAAACGGCCTACAGGCGACAGGGCCTCTCTGATCCGGGCGAACGGGTGAAGGAAGCCTCGGCGCCGTGACTTGGTGCCGTCCCTGGCCTTCGGATTGGCGACGATCTCGGAGATGATGGTGAAAGCCATGGTGGCCAACAGGCCGAAGAGCACGGCCAACGCGAAAGCCGTCGCCTTGTCCCCATTGCGCACGGCTGCGTCGGCCCCGGCGAAACCGACGATCCAGCCGAGAATGCTGCAGATGATCCCGCGCACCCTCCCCGGGCGGACCCCGAGGACGCGTCGGCTGGCAAACGCCATGACCGCGACGAAGACGATAGTGACCAGTAGGCTCAGCCAGCTGTCGATCCGGATGGTGACCGTCAGAGCTATCGGGTCAAATGTCACGATCCCCCCAAGCCATGCGTGGGAGCCCGGCGGGCTTTAGGCGATGGCATAGCGGCGCAAAGTATACGGCCATGTTTGTTCGCCCTGGTCGGGGTCGCGTCGAGAAGCGTGCAGCCCGGTTTCCACTCCCCCAAGGCCTCTACCGGGAATCGCTGCTCTGCTGGCAACAATCAGCCTCGGCCACCCGCAGTGGTCTCGATCGTTGAAGCGAGGCGCCGGGCGGCGAGACGACACTGTCGCTGAAATTCCTCGATCAGGCGAGAGCCGACGTTCGATGGATCCACCCCGTCCCGGCTCTCGGCCTGGACCTATGCTCACAGCTGTGCGGTTCATCCTGAACGTGATCTGGCTCGTGTTCTCTGGCCTCTGGTTGGCCTTGGGCTATGTGGCGTTCGGGATCGTCATGTGTGTGTTGATCGTCACCATCCCGTTCGGTATCGCTTCGTTCCGATTGGCTGCGTTCGTCATCTGGCCGTTCGGTCGGGTCGTGGTCAGACGACCGACCGCGGGCGCGGGATCCGCCCTGGGAAACGTCCTGTGGTTCATCCTGTGTGGCCTGTGGATGGCCATTGCCCATTTGGTGACGGGCATCGCTCTTTGCATCACCATCATCGGGATACCGCTGGGCCTCGGCAACTTCAAGCTCATACCCATCGCCCTCGCTCCGTTGGGAAAGGACATCGTCCCGGCCGACAGCCCCTATGCCTTCGTAGCCGGACCCTGAGCCGGCGAGACTCAGAACGACTGGCCGAAACCAGAGGACGTTACAGGTGGCTGAATCCACCGGCCTCCTGGGGGGTCATGGCCACGGACACCGGGTGGCGGTCGAAGTGTTCCGTCGCCGTCTTGAGGTCGTCCAGCAAGAGTGAGGCCAGGTCGCGGTCCACCCCCTGGCGCACCAGCACCCTCTGCACCGATATGTCCGAGGCCGAGCCGGTCAAGGTGTATGCGGGCACTTGCCAGCCGCGGTTACGCAGACGGTCGGCCAGATCGAAGAGCGTGTACCCGGGCTGTTCGCCTTTCCTGATACGCCAGGTGACCGCCGGGATGCCCTCGGCCGGCCGGCTGCGACTGAGCAATTCAAACGGGCCTAGCTTGGGGATCTCATCAGCGAGGTACTGGCCCGTCTCGTAACACGCATTGTGGACGGAGGCATAGCCCGCCCGGCCAAGCCTGATGAAGTCGTAGTACTGGGCAATGATCTGGCCGGCCGGCCGCGAGAAATTGATCTGGAAGTCCGGCATGTCCCCCCCCAGGTAGTTGACATGAAAAATCAGTTCTTCGGGGAGCTCGGCGGCGTCGGACCAGACCACCCACCCGACGCCCAGCGGGGCGAGGCCGAACTTGTGACCCGACGTCGAGATCGATTTCACCCGCGGGATGCGGAAGTCGAACTCAACCTCAGGCGCACAAAACGGCGACAGGAAGGCACCGCTCGCCCCGTCGATGTGCATGTCGATATCGAGACCGGTTCGCTCCTGGAGACCATCAAGGGCCAGCGCCAACTCGGCCACCGGCTCGTAGGCACCGGTATAGGTCACACCGAAGGTTGGCACCACGAAGATGGTGTTCTCGTCCACCCGCTCGAGCATCTGCTCGGTATCCATGCAGTATTTGCCCGGTGCCATTGGGATCTCGCGCATCTCGACATCCCAGTACCGGGCGAACTTGTGCCACACCACTTGCACGGGGCCGCAGACCATGTTGGGCCGGTCGAAGGGCTTTCCCGCCGCCTGCTGCCTGGCTCGCCAACGCCACTTGGCGGCCATCCCGGCCAGCATGCATGCCTCGGAAGATCCGATAGTCGAGGTCCCTACGGTGTTGCTGGCATCGTGCGCCTGCCAGAGGTCGGCCATCATGTGCACGCAACGCCGCTCGATCTCCGCCGTCTGCGGGTACTCGTCCTTGTCCTCGAGGTTCTTGTCCATCGAGAGGTCCATCAGTGCATGGACCTGGGGCTCCTCCCAGGTCTGGCAAAACGTGGCCAGATTCTGGCGGGAGTTGCCGTCGAGTAGGAGCTCGTCGTGTATCACCTGATACGCCACGTCGGGAACCGTCTCGTGTTCGGGGAACTTGTACTTCGGCAACGCCACCGAGAGGTCTTTGGAGGCGAACACGCAGTCTAGGATCTGATCGGCGACTTCCTTCTTCTGGTGCAGCGCCATCGCAAAGCTCCTCGGTCGTGGGTTGCTCTGACTCTAAGTCGTTCTGACCGATGGGACACCTCGAACCGCTCGGCCGTCGCGGGCGTCTCGGCGCAGACGCGAACCGACCGCCCCGAGGACGGTCTCGGATGCCGCGAAGAAAGCGCCGAGGTGAGCCTGGTCGGGAATGATGTCAAGGGTCGCTCCGAGCATGGTGACGTCAGCGCGGACATGGGGAAGGACCCAATCCTTCGAACCCGCGTAGTAGGTAGCTGGACAACGCACGGAGGTCGGGTCGACGAATGGAATACGGCCCGTCGAGCCGTCGACCGCCGACTCCACGGCCAGCGGATCGTTGCCGTCCTCCATCTTCGCCTGCAAGCCAGGTCGATGGGCCCGAGAGCTTGCCAGAGGCTCCTCCTGTCACCTCGGCGAAGATACCGGGCCACCGGTTCGAGCAGCTGTGTGACTCCTTCCTCGTGCGCGGGCATGGCTTAGCCGCCAACGACGATCCGATCGATCCGATCCGGGTGGGTGGCGGCAAGGCTGAAGGCCAGCCAGCCGCCCCGTGAGTACCCCCAGACCGTCGCTTTGCCAAGCCCTTCAGCGTCGAGGACGGCGACCAGATCATTGGTTACCCCCGCTGCCTCGTACGCGTCGGGATCATGCGGCGCATCGCTACCGCCGTGTCCGAGCGGGTCGACGTTGATCACGCGCCAGTGCCTAGCGAGGGCCTCCACGTAGCCGAAGCCGCGCCAATCCTGAGCGGCAGGAGTGTGCCGGCCACGAGCATCCGTGGCGGCCCTCCACCGTCGACGGTGTATTGGATCCTGAATCCGCGAGAAGTCGTTTGCATGGGTATCGAATCAATAAGACAAGACGGACTCGGACAATTCCCCCCAGGCGATCCCGCCCTCGAGGCGATCTTCAGGCCTGGCCGAAGGCGTTCCTGTCCCAACAGACGAGGGCGTCGTCGGTGCGAAGTGCGCAGATGTGATCCTCAGCAACGCTCACCGACTTGAACGTGCCGGTCGGCGGCGTAGGCTGGCTCCCGGGTGTCTGGAAGTCGATAGCGCCCCAGCAGGCGATGGCGTCGTCGGTGCGAATGGCGCAGGCGCCATACCTGTTGGTGCTCACCGACTTGAATGTGCCTCCCGGCACCTTGCCGAGGCCGAAGTCGATAGCGCCCCAACAGACGAGGGCGTCGTCGGTGCGAATGGCGCAGTTCCAATCCCTGGCCGCGCTCAGCGACTTGAACGTGCCCGCCGGCGGCGTCGCTGCATTGAGGAAGTTGTCGCCCCAGCAGGCGATGGCGTCGTCGGTGCGAATGGCGCAGGTATGAATAAAGCCGGCGCTCACCGACTTGAACGTGCCCGTCGGCGGCGAGGTCTGGCGGTATTCGTTGTTGCCCCAGCAGGCGACCGTGTCGACTGTGGTCAGGGCGCAGGTGTGACCGCCGCCGGCGCTCACCGACTTGAAGATGCCCGGTGGCACCGAGTTCTCGCCGTAATCGTTGTTGCCCCAGCAGACGATGACGTCGTCGGTGCGCAGGGCGCAGTTGTGACTGGGGCCGGCGCTCACGGACTTGAACGTACCCGCCGGCACCCCAGTCGAGAAAACGCCGTCGGGGCTCCAGCAGGCGATGGCATCGTCAGTTTTCAGGCCGCACGTGAGACTGCTGCCCCCGCTCAGCGATTTGAAACTGCCCGCTGGAACTGCGGAGGCCTGGGCCCGAGGAGCAAGGCCCACGGAGCCAAGGCCCACCAGAACGAGGGCAACAGCAATCACCAGTGCGGCACGGATAGTCAAGAGATCCATTTGGCGACCGGCGTGCTCAGCACGCTCAGATGGGTGGATGAAACGACGCGGCAATCGGGTACCCCCAGTCGGCCCCCGATCCCCGCCCCAACATGGCCCGAGTCCCGCTTGCGAGATGAATCGTCCCAAACTTGGGGGATTCACTTAGCGTAGTCGCTTCGCCTCCGTACGTAAAGCTCTTCCGCCTGCCATCGGGTAGAACCGTGCGTAGGGCAGGGAAGGGAAGAGTTCTGCCGTCGTCGGGGGATCTCAGCCGGCCTTGCGTTCTCAGGTCGTGTGTTTGCTCAAATTCGCAATCGATGTACTAGCGCCTCCGGATCCAGAAGGCACGCTTTGAGTTCAGGTGCTTCACCAGCAACCCACCGTGCACTGTTGACTCCCCAAACTTCGGCAGCGAGGGCCCAACGAGCAAGATCGCTATGCAACCTGTCTTGGGCGAGCCACGCAGCACATTCTCCATCGATGTCGAAACCCTTACCCAGGCACCCATGACCAATGAGGTCGTGGATGGCACGAAATCGATCGAACTCACCACCGATCTCGCAGCTGAGCAGGGGGTGAAGCCGCCCCGAGAAGGCTGCGGCAGTAGTGATCTCAAGCGTTTCGTGGGCCCCCACGGCTGCAATTAGTTCAATGTCGCTGGCGTAGGGCTGATGACAACGTGTGAACCCGACACGAATTGCCCCTGGTTGATCAGCACAAACAAGATCATTGAATAGCTGGTCTATCTCTTGTTGAAGTTGCCTGTAGGCCGCTGCTACTCGAACGTTTCGGAGGGAATCGCGGGCGTTCAGATATTGCGCTCCGACCGACACAACGATTGACCGATCAACAACGCAGTTGCCAAGGTCGTCCTCCATCGCATCACGATGTGGATTCCACGGAGTTGCAGCGGTGTTCAGCATGTTGTCTCACCAGTCCTTCTGGTCACTCCCAGGCTAGAACTACTTCCACCCTTGATGTCCGGGGTCCACTGACATTGATCGACGCCGCGGGTGTCCGTGGCCCCTTCAAACTGGCCACGGACAGCTGGTCCGGGAAGACACCACCAATACAGCCAACCGCCTCGGTGGCGAAATCACAGACGGCCGGATTGGTCAGTGTTGTTCCTCCTTTGTGATGCCAACAGCTATCCCAGGGGCTCGAACCGGATCCGCCATACCTTCTGGCGAAACCAGAGCGCCCGTCGTCGATCTCTGGCTTGTAGCTCACGATCATGTTCAAGTTGCTTTCGGCATTGGTGGGTGGAAATGTCAACTTGATTTGCACACTCAGGGGGAAGGATGGCAACGAACGTGTCGGTGGCGCTGTAGTTGGCCGTAAGCGTCAGCGAAGCGTTGACGGCAGGCGCGGGTGGCCGACGCGCGAGTGCACGATGAAATCCGCCACTG
>DASXMT010000375.1:0-9764 GCA_036495505.1 Acidimicrobiales bacterium
CCAATGCGCTGGCGGTGGGGCGCGACCCAGGGTTGGCCGCCCTGGTGGTCACCTCTGGCCTCGAGCACGCCCTGAGCCTGGTTGAGCTGGAGGGCGTCCTGGCCCACGAGCTGGTGCACGTCAAACGCCGAGACACAGCCACCGCGGGCGCTGCAGTCGCCGTGGTAGCGCCCCTGGCCGCAATCACCGGCTCCGGTGCGGGGCTGGTGCGGTCCCTCGTAGGGGCCGGACGAGAGTTCATCGCCGACCAGCGGGCTGCGTCGGTCGTGCGGTACCCGCCAGGACTGGGGTCGGCGCTCGAGACCATGACCCTCACGTCCACGACTGCCTCGCCGTGGCCTCCGGGTCCTGGACGTTCTGCCGTGATCACCCGTTGGCTGTGGATCGATCCCATGGTGGGGGCCCGGAATGAGAGTGCAGAGGGCAACCTGGACGACACGTCGGTGCGCGCTGCGGCGCTCGCCGAACGCTGACCTGCGCTACCGCGCTCGCCAACGCTGACTGGCGCTACCGCGCTCGCCAGGGCTACTGCTCGGAGCCTACTGCTCGGTAGGGCAGCCGTCTCCAGAGATCCGTTCCATGGCGCACGGGGTCTCGCCCCCGAAGAGGTAGTCGCGGAGCTTGCGGAGCAATAGCTCCAGACTGTGCTCCTCGTCGAGGGTGAGCACGCCGTGCAACACCTCATCGATATGAGCCACGTGGTGAGGGATGGCCTCGTCCATGACCGCCTTCCCTTCCACGGTCAGGACCGCAAATGCCCCGCGTCGATCCTCGGGACAGGTCTCTCGTACGACCAGGCCGGTGTCCTCCAAGCGATCCACCGACCGGGTGAGACCGCTGGGGGACAGGGTGGTCTGGGCGGCCAGCTCGCTCATCCGGAGCCGGTTGCCCGGAGTGCGGGCCAACCGGATCAGCACGTCGAAGGACTGGTTCGTGAGCCCGGCGTTGGACTCGAGCCGGCGCTCGAACACCTGGCGGAGGCCGGCGGCCGACTCGAAGATAAGGCCGACCAGGGTCAGACGCCGGTCGTCCACTACCCCGATACGGAGTGCGGAGCCCGGTTGTGGACCCTCAGGAAGGTGATGGTCTGCCATGCCTTCATCCTATCTGATTCGGACGCGGGTAGTTGCGTTAGCAACTAAGCCCCTTTATACTTAGTTGCAGAAGCAAGCAATCGAGCAACGAGCACCACTCACATAGCCAGGAGGCATTTGCCATGAGCGATACGACAGTAACCAGCAGAACGATCGACGGCGTCGAACTACCCGCAGCAGGAACCTATGCCATCGATGAGGCACACACCCACGTGGGGTTTGCAGTCCGGCACATGGCGGTGTCCAAGGTCCGAGGGCAGTTCGCCAAGGTAGATGGGACCTTGGTCGTCGGTGAGAACCCCACCGAGTCCTCGATCACGGTGACCATCGATGCCAACAGCGTGGACACCAGGGACGAGACCCGTGACAACCACGTCCGGACCGCCGATTTCCTCGATGTGGAGAACCATCCCAGCATCACGTTCACGTCGACCGCGGTACATCCCTCGGACCCGGGTTCGTGGAAGGTCAACGGAGACCTCACCATCCGGGGCACCACCCGCCCCGTGGTCCTCGACGTGAACCTCGAGGGCGTCGTGCAGGACCCCTTTGGCAACCATCGGGTGGGTTTCAGCGCCAGCACCGAGATCAACCGCGATGACTTCGGTGTGTCTTTCGGTGCCGTCATGGAGGCTGGCGGTCTCGTAGTGGCCAAGAAGGTGACCATCGAGATCGAGGCAGAAGCCGTCTACCAGGCGTGATCCACTAGTCATCGCGGCCGGATCTGCCGGTCACGATGGGTTCCCAGTCACGATGAAGCTATGGCGAGCGGGTTCTCCACGCCTCCGGCATCCTCACGGAACGCTGGAGGCGTGGACCCGTCCGTCTGCATGCATCCGGAAGCGGGCGGGGCTGGCGGCTCTCGGCATTACCGGCAGTACAATCGAGCCCATGGGTGACCAACGGATCGAGACGCAGGCAACGGCGGGAGCGCGTCCTACCGGGACGTTTACCGTCAAGCGGGGCCTGGCCGACATGCTCAGGCGTGGCGTGATCATGGACGTCGTCGACGCCAATCAGGCCAAGGTGGCCGAGGACGCCGGCGCGGTGGCGGTCATGGCCCTCGAGCGGGTGCCTTCCGACATCCGCCGCGATGGCGGTGTCGCCCGGATGAGCGATCCGGCGCTGATCGAAGGCATCAAAGCGGCGGTGACCGTGCCGGTCATGGCTAAGGCCCGGATCGGACATTTCGCCGAGGCACAGGTGCTTGCCGCTCTGGGCGTGGATTACATCGACGAGAGCGAGGTGCTCACGCCGGCCGACGAGGTCCACCACATCGACAAGTGGGGATTCGACGTTCCCTTCGTGTGCGGCGCCACCAACCTGGGTGAGGCGCTTCGCCGCATCTCCGAGGGTGCGGCGATGATCCGATCCAAGGGAGAAGCGGGGACGGGGAACATCGTCGAGGCGGTCCGCCACCTGCGGTCGATCCTCGGCGATATCAGGAAGATCACCCAGGCCGACTCGGCCGAACAGTATGCCTGGGCCAAGCAGTTGGCTGCTCCCATCGGTCTGGTGCAGGACATCGCTCGCACGGGCCATCTTCCCGTACCGCTGTTCTGTGCCGGCGGCATTGCCACACCGGCCGATGCGTCGCTCGTGCTCCAGCTGGGCGCCGAAGCCGTGTTCGTCGGTTCGGGCATCTTCAAGAGCGAGGATCCCTCTCGTCGTGCACGAGCCATCGTCGAGGCCACCGCCCACTTCACCGATGCCGACCTGGTGGCCAAGGTGTCCACCGGGCTTGGCGAGGCCATGCCTGGCCAGGAGATCGAGACGCTCGGCGTTCATCTTGCCGATCGCGGCTGGTAACGGCAGGGATCCGGAGCGTCGAGGTGCCTCCGCGTGACCATCGGTGTGTTGGCCCTCCAGGGCGACGTGCGCGAGCATGCTGCAGCGCTCGCCGATCTCGGTGAGCTGGCCCGCCTCGTTCGACGACCTTCCGATCTCGACGGCCTAGCCGGCATCGTGCTCCCGGGAGGGGAGTCGACCACCCTGTCTCTCCTTCTCGAGTCATCGGGGCTCTTCGACCCACTGGCTGCCGCCCTGTCGTCCGGGTTGCCGGTCTTCGGCACGTGCGCGGGAATGATCCTGCTGTCTTCGGATGTTCTTGACGGTCGGGAGGATCAGCGTCGATTCGGCGTCGTCGACCTGACCGTGCGTCGCAACGGCTATGGGCGCCAGCGGGCGTCGTTCGAGTGCGACCTCGAACTCGACCTGGACGGGGTGGCCGGCGAGCCCTTCCACGCTGTGTTCATCCGGGCGCCGGTGGTGGAGCAGTCAGGCCCGCGCGTCGAGGTGCTGGCCGCGCTGCCGCCGACCCCTGATCGGCCCGGGGACGCGCCGAGTCCGGTGATCTGTCGCCAGGATTCAGTCCTGGTGGCCGCGTTCCACCCTGAATTGACCGAGGACCGTCGATTGCATCGACTGTTCGTGGACATGACCAAAGAAGAGAGGCGTTAGCAATGTCGGGACACTCCAAGTGGGCAACGACCAAGTACCGCAAGGGTGCACAGGACCAGGCCCGGGCCAAGGTGTTCGCCAAGATCATCCGGCAGGTCGAAGTGGCTGCCCGCGAGGGCGGCAGTGACATGACCGCCAATGCCGGCCTGCGGACCATGTACGCCAAGGCGCGGGATGCCTCAGTTCCGATCGACACCATCGAGCGAGCCGTCAAGCGGGGTTCCGGTGAGCTCGAGGGTGTCCGTTACGAGTCCATCAATTACGAGGGATACGCCACCGACGGGGTGGCGGTGATCGTGGAGTGCCTATCGGATAACCGGAACCGGACTGGCGCCGAGATCCGCAACCTGTTCAACAAGAACGGGGGGTCGATGGCCGAGCCCGGCGCAGTGAGCTGGCAGTTCGAGCGCAAGGGCCTTATCTCGTTGCCCCGGTCCCTCGATGAGGACCAGATCATGGAAGCGGCCATGGAGGCGGGCGCCGAGGACCTGGCCGACGAGGACGATCACTGGGTAGTGACCTGTGCCCCCACGGATCTGGTGGCCGTGCGCTCGGCCCTCGAGGATGCCGGGCTCCCGCCGACCTCCTCGGACCTGTCCATGGTGCCCACCTCGACCCTCGAGGTGAAGGACGAGAGCGAGGCAAAGAAGGTCCTCCGCCTGATCGAGGCGCTGGATGACCACGACGATGTCCAGAACGTCTACGCCAACTTCGACATCCCCGACTCGGTGATGGCCGCATACGACGGTTAATGGCAACCGATCGCGGCTTGGGCGAGCAAGCAGGGTGACAGTGGGCGGTATCCGCACGATCCCGGGCTCTCCGGGGTAGGGTCGAACGCATGTTCGTTCTGGGGATCGATCCCGGGCTCTCCCGGTGCGGCTACGGCGTGGTGACCCGTCGCGGTTCCGCTCTGGAGGCGGCGGCCGGAGGGGTGATCACGACTGCCCCGACCATGCCCCTGCCCGAACGGCTCCTCACCCTGTCCACCGAACTGCGCTCGCTGGTCTCGGAGTACCGACCCGGAGCCGTGGTCGTCGAGCGCGTGTTCTTCCAGGTCAACGTGCGCACGGCGATGGCCACCGGGCAGGCCGCCGGGGTGGCCCTGGCCGCCGCGGCCGAGTCCGGCTGCGAGGTAGCCCAGTTCACCTCGAACGAGGTGAAACAAGCGGTCGTGGGCTATGGCAGTGCCACCAAGGACCAGGTACAGCGCATGATCGCCTCGGTCCTCGGCCTGGACCGGCCTCCTCGCCCACCCGACGTTGCCGACGCCCTGGCCCTCGCCGTCTGCTACCTGACGGCACAGCCGCTCCGGCGGGCGGTGGCCGCCGCCACCGGGGACTCCCTGTGATCGGTTCCCTCCGGGGCACGTTGATCGACCGCCCCGGTCCCGGTGAGGTGCTCGTCGACGTGCACGGAGTCGGGTATCGGGCCTCGGTGCCGACCTCGGTGCTGGCCTCGGTCGGCCCCATCGGTTCTGAGACGTTCCTTCACGTACACACCCACGTGCGCGAGGACGCCATCGTCCTCTATGGGTTCTTGCATGCCGACGAGCGCCGATGCTTCGAAGCGCTGTTGGGCGCCCATGGCGTGGGGCCCTCGTTGGCCCTGGCCATCTTGTCGTCCCTGTCGCCGGCGTCGCTGTCCACCGCCGTGCTCGAGGACGACCTCGACACCCTGTGCCTGGTTCCCGGGGTGGGGAAGAAGACAGCGGCCCGGCTCCTCTTGGAGCTGAAGGCCCGACTGGAGCTGCCATCGCTCGGGGGCACCACTCCCACCTCGAACGGTGCCGACCGGTCCGGGCGCGGCGAGGTGCGAGCTGCCCTCACCGAGCTCGGCTACGGGCCCGATGAGATCCGGGGGGCACTGGAGCACCTGCCCGACGACGGTCCGGTGGAAGAGCTGTTGCGCTCGGCCCTGCGTGAGCTGGCCCGCACCCGATGAGTCCCGAGTCGCGCCGCGAGACCCTGGCCGGCACGGGCGGCGGACCGAGCGAGAAGGCCGGCGCTGGAGCCGGACCGAGAGACACGGCCGGCGCTGGAGCCGGACCGAGAGACACGGCCGGCGCTGTCCGCCCGGTGGACCCGTTGGCCGCCCCGACCGAGGAGGTAGATGAGGCGAACCTCCGGCCGCGGACTCTCGACGAGTTCGTCGGGCAGGCCCAGCTCACCGAGCACCTCCGGATCGTGCTCGAGGCGGCCCGAAAACGCCGCCAGCCGGTCGATCACCTGCTGTTCGCCGGTCCCCCCGGGCTGGGGAAGACTTCGCTGGCCGGGATCGTGGCTTCCGAGATGGGCGTGGGGCTCCGCATCACCGCAGGGCCGGTGCTGGTCAGGACGGGCGACCTGGCCGCGCTGCTGACCGACCTGCAAGAGGGCGATGTCCTGTTCATCGACGAGATCCATCGCCTCCACCGTGCCGTGGAGGAGGTCCTCTATCCGGCCATGGAGGACTTCAAGCTCGACATCCTGATCGGAAAGGGCCCGACCGCCCGGAGCATCCGGCTCGACCTTCCCCGGTTCACGCTGATAGGGGCGACCACCCGCACCGGGTTGGTCACCAGCCCCCTGCGCGACCGCTTTGGCTTCGTAGGCCGGCTGGACCACTACACGGTCGAGGAGCTCCTGGCCATCGTGGGGCGGTCGGCCGAGATCCTGGGCGTGCCGATCGAGCCCGAGGGTGCGCGCCATATCGCGCAGCGCTCGCGGGGGACACCGAGGATCGCCAACCGGCTCCTGCGCCGCGTCCGGGACTATGTCGAGGTACGGGCCCAAGGTCGGATAACCGCCGAGGCGGCCGTGGACGGCCTGGACCTGTTCGGTGTGGACGAACTGGGCCTGGACAAGGTGGACCGGTCCATTCTGGACGTCCTGTGCCGCCGGTTCGCCGGCCGGGCCGTGGGCCTCACCACCCTGGCCCAGTGCATCGGCGAGGAGCCCAACACCATCGAGGACGCCTACGAGCCCTACCTCTTGCAGCAAGGGCTTCTGCAGCGGACGCCCCGGGGTCGCATTGCCGCTCCGCGCGCCTGGGTCCATCTCGGGCTGAGCCCGGCGGAGTCAACCCTGCTGTAACAGGCACTGGTCGGGCCGTAACGGGCGTTGGTCGGCCTGCTTCGCCCCGTCTGCGACGATGTCGTCCATGTCGTCCTTGTCGTCCCCTTCTCCCGTACCGACCACCAGGCGCGATCAGGGGGTCTCCATGGACAGTTACGAGTACGACCTTCCTGAGGAGGCGATCGCCCAGCTACCAATCGAGCCCCGGAGTGCAGCGCGCATGCTGGTGGACGCTGCGATGGCGGGTCGGCCCGGTGTGGACCACGCCACCGTTGCCGACCTGCCCCGCTATCTGCAATCGGGCGATGTCCTCGTGGTCAACCAGACCAGGGTGTTGGCCGCCCGGCTGGCTTTGGTGAAATCGACCGGGGGGGCGGCCGAGGTGCTCCTGTTGGAGCCGGCGCAGCTCGATCTTCATCCGGCAGGCGCGGCCCCAGGTGGTGCGACCGAAGACGCGGTGGCTCCCTCCGGTGCGTCGGAAGACCCGGCGGCTCCGTCTGGAGCACCGGGAGCTGGCGCGCCAGGGCCTGGTTCGCCGGCTGTCTGGGAGGCGCTGGTGCGGCCGGGACGGCGATTGCCCCCGGGAACCCAACTGTGGGAGGCCAGTGGCTCCGACCCGGTGGTGGAGGTGGGCGATCCCATCGCCGGTCGCGAAGACGGTCGGCGGTGGGTCCGCCTCTTGGACCCGTCGGTCGTCGACCGATCCGGGTCCATGCCCCTCCCCCCCTACATCCATACGCCGCTCCACGACC
This sequence comes from Acidimicrobiales bacterium, assembly GCA_036495505.1. Lineage (GTDB taxonomy): Bacteria > Actinomycetota > Acidimicrobiia > Acidimicrobiales > RAAP-2 > DASXMT01. The sequence goes on from DASXMT010000375.1 coordinate 7,363, forward strand.
CCGATCGCTATCAGACCGTCTACTGGGCGCCTGCCGCCCTTGGTGCGCAGTCGACGGCTGCGCCCACCGCCGGGTTGCATCTCACGCCTGCCGTGCTCGACGCCTGCCGTGCCGCCGGGGCCACCATCGCTACCGTGGACCTGGCCATTGGACTGGACACGTTTCGGCCAGTCACCGCGCCAACACCTGAACAGCATGTGATCCACACGGAGCGCTACGCCGTGCCCGCAGCAACCATGCGGGCCTGCCGGGAGGCGTCACGGGTGGTTGCCGTCGGCACGACCACGGTCCGGGCGCTGGAGTCGGCAGCAGCCACCGGACGGCTTGCCGGACGTACGGACCTCTACATCTACGGGGCGTATTCGTTCCGCGTGGTCGACGTGCTGCTCACCAATTTCCACATGCCCCGCTCGACCCTGTTGTTGTTGGTCGAGGCCTTCTGCGGCGCCGAGTGGCGCGATCTTTATGCCACCGCCATCGACCAGGGGTACCGGTTCCTGTCCTTTGGCGACGCCATGCTGGTGGCCCGCTCCCGACCCCGCCGGACTGGTGGAGGAGCGGCCCGGTGACGACCCCGTTGCGGACCGAGATCCAGGCACTGGACGGAGCAGCCCGGACCGGCGTGGTCCATACCACCCGGGGCTGGTACCAGGTGCCGGCCTTTATGCCGGTGGGGACGCGAGGAGCGGTCAAAGCCCTGGATTCCTCGGACCTCGAGGGGCTCGGGGCTGAGGTGGTGCTGGGCAACACGTACCACCTGATGCTCCGACCAGGGGCCGATGTGGTGGCCGATCTGGGCGGGCTTCATCGCTTCATGGGTTGGGAAGGTCACACCCTGACCGACTCAGGAGGGTTCCAGGTGCACTCCCTGTCCCCCGCGGTCGATGACGACGGGGTCAGTTTTACGTCTGTGTACGACGGCTCAGCCGTCCGCCTCACCCCGGAGTCGGCGGTGGAGATCCAGGGATTGATCGGCGCAGACATCCAAATGGTGCTGGACGTCTGCGCCACCCTGCCCGCCGATGCCGAGACCCTCAGGGTGGCCGTGGAGCGAACGGCGGCGTGGGCGGCCCGGGCCCGGGACCGCCATCGCCACCTCGAGTCGCGGCCCGAAGCGCAGGCGCTGTTCGGCATCGTCCAGGGGGGCACGGACCCGATATTGCGCAAAGAGAGCGCCCGCCGCACAGTAGAGCTGGATTTCGACGGCTATGGCATCGGTGGCCTCTCGGTGGGCGAGCCCCGTCCGGCCATGCTGGCCGCCTTGGCCGCCACCGTTCCCGAGCTGCCGGTAGACCGTCCTCGCTACCTGATGGGCGTGGGCGACCCCATCGGCCTGATCGAGGCCATTGCCCTGGGCGTCGACCAGTTCGACTGCGTGGCGCCGACCAGGATGGCCCGGCATGGCTCCATCCTGACCAGCGCAGGCAAGCTCAATCTCCGGAACGCCACGTTTGCCCGCGATGAGAACCCACTCGACCCGGAGTGCACCTGTTCCACGTGCACCCGCTGGTCGCGCGGCTACCTCCGGCACTTGTTGAGCGTGCACGAGCCCACGGCGTGGCGACTACTCAGCATCCACAACCTGCGATTCATGCTGGACCTCATGGAGTCGGCCGGCCAGGCGATCAGAATGGGCCGATTGGATGAGCTCCGGCGCGCAGTGGCGGAGTGCTGGAGCCCCTGATGGCCACCCTGAATCCGGGGGTTTTCGGTCGTCACGCTGGCGTCACGGACGGCGGGGCTGAACTCACGGCTGCCTGAGCTAGTGTCTGACCGCTGTGTCCACCCTGAACTCCTTCCCTGACGTGTCATGACGGCAACCCTGGTTGCGTTGGCTACGCCCTTTCTCGCCGCTGCGGCCAAGAAGACGTCCAGCTCCTCGCTGGTCACCTTCCTGCCCATCATCGTCATCGCCGTGGCCGCCTACTTTTTCTTCCTGCGACCCCAGCAGCAAAAGGCCAAGCGGGCGAGAGAGCAGGTACAGCAGTACGAAGTCGGGAACGAAGTGCTCACCGCCGGGGGCATCGTCGGGCACATCATCGACATCGAGGACGACCGGGTGACCCTGGAGACGAGCGTCGGGGCCTCGTTCGTCGTGCTGCGTCCCTACATCCTGCGCCGGCTGGATATCGAACCGGTCGGGGAGCCCAGTGCCGAGGAGCACGAAGAGGGCGACGATGACGGGTACGACGACGAGTACGACGAGTACGACGAGGAAGAATCCGGTGACGACGAAGCCGAAGAGGGCGACGATCACCAAAAAGGCGGTGGCAACGGCAAGAACCGCGGTGATGATCGAGGGCCCTCCGCTTCACGCTGATGAAGGACAAGCGCCCACTTTGGATCAGCATGATGACCGTAGTCATCATCGCCTTCCTCGCACTGGCCGGCACCATCGCAGC
>DASXMT010000376.1:0-5947 GCA_036495505.1 Acidimicrobiales bacterium
GGCAGCGAGCGGCGGCAGACGGATCCGCACCGACTCCCACCCCACGGTATGGCGCCTTCGTTTCCAACACGTTCCCGGGATCAATCCAGACGGTGAACGGATGGGAACGTCATGGGTCAGCCCCTGATGTCTGGTCGCGCCGTAACACGCGTAACAGCTCCTCGTAGGGACCGACCAGATAGGCCTCGTCCCCGCCACCAAAGCGGGTCCCCCGTCGGGGCGGGTGCTCTAGATGGCCATCGCCCGCCGCCCGGTTCAGAGCAATGACGCGTGTCCTGGCCGATAGGTCGGCCATGGCCAGGCCCGGGTCCCGCTGAGGTGGAATTGCTCCACCGTTCGAAGCGCGACGCCCTGGAGCCCACACACGATCACGTGATCGCTCATGGCGAGATCCGCCTGCGCTTTCACGCCGATGCCCTGTCCGCCTGCTGTCATGACCGAAGGGGGACTACAGGATGAACAGCATCTCCTGATACGTGGGCAGCGGCCACAAGTCGTCGGCCACCAGGGTCTCGAGCACGTCGGCCGCGATGCGCACCGAGGTCATGGCGGGCAACAGCTCCTCTTGGGCGTGCTCGGCCCGTTTCTCATCTGTTTCCGTCTCGTCGTGGTCGATTGCCGATCCCAGTGTGACCAGGCCGGCCCGCAATGCCTGGATGGCGGTCGATACCTCCGCCAGCGTCCCCGAATCGGTCTCGTGGCCGATGGCGGCCAGGCTGGCCACGTTCACCGCCAGCTCGGTCTGGTACCGCAGGGCCGCGGGCAGGACGATGGTCCTGGCCATCTCGAGGGTCAGCGCCGCTTCGACTTGGATCAACAGGGTGTACTGCTCGAGGGCGATCTCGTAGCGGCTGTGCATCTCCCGGTGGCTGAACACCCCGTACCGACTGAACAGGTCGAGCGACTCCTCTGTGATCAGCTCGGGCAGGGCGTCGAGTGTGGTCTTCAGGTTGGGGAGCAGGCGGTCGGCCGCCTCGACCTGCCACTCGGCGGCATAGCCGTCATGGTTGAAGACCACCGCGCCGTGCTCCTTCATGGTGGTCTGGAGGACGGACTGGACGGCCGCATTGAGCTCGGTTCCCCGCGACACCAGTGTCTCGAGCTCGGTGGCCAGGTGGTCGATCGACTCGGCCAGAACGGTGTTGATGGTGACCATGGGGCCGGCGATCGACTGCAGGGAACCCGGCGCCCTGAACTCGAATCGGTTGCCGGTGAAGGCGAAGGGGCTGGTGCGGTTGCGGTCCCCCGGATCGGTGGGCAGCGCGGGAAGGGTGTCGACCCCGATCTCCAGGGAGCCCTTTTCCTTGGATGTCGTCGCCCCGCCGTTGACGATCTGCTCGAAGACGTCTGTCAGCTGATCGCCCAGGAAGATCGAGATGATGGCCGGTGGGGCCTCGTTGGCCCCCAGACGGTGGTCGTTGGTGGCCGAGGCCACCGAGGCCCGGAGCAGGCCGCCGTACTTGTGCACGGCACGGATCACTGCCGCGCAGAAGACCAGGAATTGAGCGTTGTCGTGCGGAGTGTCCCCGGGGAGCAGAAGGTTGCCCTGGGTCGAGTTGCCCAGGGAGAAGTTGATGTGCTTGCCCGAGCCGTTGATCCCGGCGAACGGCTTCTCGTGGAACAGGCATTCCATGCCGTGGGCCTGAGCCACCCTCTTGAGCGTGGTCATCAGCAGCTGCTGATGGTCGGCTGCCACGTTCGAGCGTTCGAACATGGGGGCCAGCTCGAACTGGCCCGGGGCCACCTCGTTATGGCGCGTCTTGGCCTGGATGCCCAGCTTGAACAGCTCCCGCTCGCATTCCATCATGAAGGCAAGGACCCGTTCGGGGATTGCCCCGAAATAGTGGTCGTCGAACTCCTGGCCTTTGGGTGGCTTGGCCCCGAACAGCGTGCGCCCCGAATTGAGGAGGTCCGGCCGGTTGAGGAAGAAGCTCCGGTCCACGAGGAAGTACTCCTGCTCGGCTCCGGCGAACGACACCACCGCATCGGGGTCGGCATGACCGAACAATGAGAGGATTCGCGCCGCCTGGCGGGCCATGGCCTGCTGCGACCGCAGAAGCGGGGTCTTGTTGTCCAGCGCCTCTCCGGTCATGGACACGAACACCGTTGGGATGCACAGCGTCTTCCCGTTCCGGTTCTCCAGGATGTAGGCCGGGCTGGTGACGTCCCAGCCGGTGTAGCCGCGTGCCTCGAACGTCGCCCTCAGGCCGCCGTTGGGAAAGCTCGACGCGTCCGGCTCTCCCTGGGTCAGCGTCTTCCCCGAGAACTCGGCGATGGCGCTGCCGTCCCCGCCAGGCTCGAAGAAGCTGTCGTGCTTCTCCGCCGTGAGGTGGGTCAGGGGATAGAAGACATGGGCATAGTGGGTGGCGCCCTTCTCCATGGCCCAGTCCTTCATGACCACGGCGACCACGTCAGCCACGCTCGGGTCGAGGGGCTTGCTGCGCTCGATGGTGGCCATGACCGAGGTGAACACCGGCTTGGGCAGGCGCTTTTGCATGACGGCCTTGGTGAAGACGTTGGCGCCGAAGATCTCGCCGGGGGCCTCGTCCGTCGGGAAGATGGCGGCGGGCGCCTGGAAATGTCTGACCGCCTGGATCGCCCGCAGTCGTGCTTTGCTGCCGTTCATTGTTCTCTCCCCGTGGCCTGTCCGTTCACCGTCGGCCGTCCGTTTACCGATTGACCCTGAACGTAGAGACCTCGTGTATCGACCGCGTTTCTGGGACGTGAACGTTGTGTCGCGCTACCGCCCGGCCGGCTGGGGGGATGAGCACGGGGCTGCGGGGAGGATCATGCAGCGTTCATCTGTCGTCAACGGTGACGTAACACGTCCTCGCTACTGTCGTCGTACTCACTTCGAGGCGAGTTGAGTCGACGAAACCCCGCTACGACTTCTCCAAGCGGGGTTTCGTCGCGTCCCGGGCGGGACCAATCGCTCGCTCACAGCTAGAACGTGTATCAGTTAGCATGATGGCACGGGTCCCACAGGCAGCAGCACCCGGGTGTCACCCCCGACCGGCGTAGGGCCGGGGGTGAGATTCGACGCTGGATCCGAGCCGCCGTTAGGTTGCCGAATATCGCATCCCGCGCCAGGAGTGGCGGGACCAGGACGTCATCGAAGGGGGACCGCACCACATGTATCTCGAGGAGACCCCTGAGCAACTGGCCCTCCGGGCCGAGCTGCGCGAGTACTTCGCCGACGTGATCACCGACGAGATCCGCCATGCGCTGGACTTCGAGCCCGAGGGGGGCGCGGTGTACCGCTCGGTCGTCCGCCGGATGGGCAAGGACGGCTGGCTGGGCATCGGCTGGCCCAAGGAGTACGGCGGCCAGGGCCGCCCCGCCACCGATCAGTTCATCTTCTTCAACGAGGTGCAGCGGGCCCGGGCCCCCTTCCCCTTCGTCACCTTGAACACGGTCGGCCCCACCCTGATGCGCTACGGGTCCGACGAGCAGAAGGCCTTCTTCCTCTCGGGCATTCTGGCCGGCGAGATCAACTTCGCCATCGGCTACACCGAGCCGGGTGCCGGGACCGACCTGGCCTCGCTGCGCACCAAGGCGGTGCGGGACGGCGACGAATGGATCATCGACGGAAACAAGGTCTTCACCAGCGGCGCCGATCAGGCCGATTACATCTGGCTGGCCACCCGCACCGACCCCGACGCCCCCAAGCACAAGGGCATCTCCATCTTCCTGGTCCCCACGGCGTCGCCCGGGTTCTCGTGCACGCCCATCGTGACCGTCGGAGGCGTGGCCACCACGGCCAGCTATTACGACGGCGTCCGGGTGCCCACCTCGGCCCTGGTCGGCTCGCTCAACGAGGGCTGGCGCATGATCACCAACCAGCTCAACCACGAGCGGGTGGGCCTGGCTGCACTGGCCTCCCTGGCCCATCGGCTGTGGGCCGAAGTGGCCGAGTGGGCCATCGAGCGAGACCTGGCCGACGTGCCCTGGATCCAGGCCGACCTGGCCCGGACCTACGCCCTGCTCGAGGCCCAACGGCTGTTGAACTGGCGGATGACGGCGGCGGTGAACGACGACACGTTGGGGCCGGCCGACTCTTCGTCGGTCAAGGTGTTCGGCACCGAGTCCACCGTCGAGGTGTACCGGGTGCTCCTCGGCATCGTCGGCGCCGGCGGCTACATGGCTCCCGGTACGCCGGGTGCCGTGCTGCACGGCGAGCTGGAGCGGGCCGGCCGCCAGGCCCAGATCAATACCTTCGGCGGCGGGGTCAACGAGGTACAGCGGGAGATCCTGGCCACCGCAGGCCTGGGCATGAAGCGGGGGAAACGGTGAGCACCGAGACCACGGGCACGTCACTGGACGACGACGCCCTCGATGAGAAGTTCGACTCGTTCGCCGGCCGGTCGACCGGTCCGCCGATCCGGGGCAGCGAGCCGGTGAACCGGCCGATGATCCGCCACTGGGTGGAGGCCATGGGCGACTACAACCCGGTCTACCTCGACGAGGACGCGGCCAAAGATGCCGGCTTCCCCGGGGTGATCGCCCCGCCCACCATGCTCCAGTCCTGGATCATGTGGGGGCTTCGACACCACATGAAGGTCCACGCCGCCCGTGAGCGCCCCGCCGAGCCGGGCTCCGGCAACGTGCAGGATCAGGTGATGCGGCTGCTCGACGCCAACGGCTACACCTCGGTGGTGGCCACCAACTGCGACCAGCACTACGAGCGGCCCCTGGTGCTGGGCGACGAGGTGAGCGTGACTTCGGTGGTGGAATCGGTCTCGGCCGAGAAGACCACGGCGCTCGGCGTCGGGCGCTTCCTCACCACCAGGATGGACTACACCGACGCCACCGGGGCCCCGCTGGCCACCATGCGCTTCCGCATCCTGAAGTTCCGCCCCCGCCCCTCGGCATCGGCAGAACCGGCAGCACAGGGAGCACCCGCCGCCACAGCCGAGAGCACAACCGAGACCGCCGCCACAGCCGAGAGCACAGGCGAGACCGCCGCCACAGCCGAGACCGCCCCCCGCCCCAAACGCCCCCGCCCGTCCCTGACCCAGGACAATGCCTTCTTCTTCGAGGGAGCCAAGGAGGGCAAGCTGCTCATCCAGCGGTGCTCCGAGTGCGGGACGCTGCGGCACCCGCCCCGACCCGCCTGTCCCAACTGCCGGTCCTTCCAATGGGACACGCTGCAGGCCTCGGGCCGGGGGACCATCTACAGCTACGTGGTCAACCACCACCCCCAGGTCCCCGCCTTCGACTACCCGCTCATCGTGGCCCTGGTGGAGCTGGAGGAGGGGACCCGGTTGGTGGCCAACGTGTCGCACATGACCCCCGACACGGTGGCCATCGGCATGCCGGTGATCGACGAGTTCGAGGCCTTCGACGACGAGCTTTCGCTGCCGGTGTTCCGTCCCGCCGACGGATCCGGCGCACCACCGGCTGACGCATCCAAGGGCGCAACGCCGGCTGACGTAGTGAACGGAGCACGAGCCTGATGGACTTCACCTTTTCCGAAGAGCAGCAGGCGGTACGGCAGTCGGCCCAGGCAGTCTTGGCCGGCATGGTCACGCCCGACCGGGTGAAGGAGATCGAGGCCAGTGAGGAGCGGTTCGACCGGGCTCTGTGGGCCGAGCTGGCCAAGGCCGACTTGCTCGGCCTGGTCGTGCCCGGGGCGTACGGCGGTGGCGGCTACGGCATGGTCGAGCTCTGCCTGCTGCTCGAGGCCCAGGGTGCGGTGGTCGCACCCGTCCCGCTGTGGGCCACGTTGGTCCTCGGGGCCCTCCCGCTGGCCCGGTTCGGCCCGGACGCGCTGGCGTCGCGCTGGCTGCCTGGCGTGGCCGCAGGTGCCGTGGTGCTGACCGGGGCGCTAGCCGATGCGGCCGGAGACCTGGCCAACGGGGGACCGGGACGACCGTCGGTGGTCGCCTCGCTCCGCAAGAAGGGCGGGTTCAAGCTGTCGGGGACGGCATTCGCCGTGCCCTACGCC
>DASXMT010000377.1:0-5368 GCA_036495505.1 Acidimicrobiales bacterium
ACCAGCCCGAGGAGAGGTGGTCGAAGGCCCCGATCACCAAGGTCACCACCGACGTCTGGGTGATGAGGACCACCAGCCACGAGGTGATCATCAGCGAGGGCATCCGCAACCCGAGGGCCAGGGTCCACATGCCGCTGCCAACGACGAGTGCAAGCAGTGTCAGGAGGAGGACCATGGAGCGTTGGGCGTTGCTGAAGGTGCCTGGTCGCCCCCAAAGCACCGAGGATGCGCCGGCTGCGTCCGGATGGCGATCAACGCTCTCCGCCTCGTGAGTGTAGACCCGACGGCCGCATGTCTAGGGGTTGAGTTCCCGGTCCGACTCCTCGTCGTTTGCCTCTGCCGTCGTCCCCCGACGATGGGTAGGTTCCTCGGAGTCTTCGAGGATGGTGCCTGCCGCTGCTCAGACCGTTCGGGCTGTCGCTAACAGTGATTTGGCCGACCAGTCGATGAAACCACTCTGCTGATCGCCGCTGATCGGTACCAGGGTCAGATGGGTGAAGCCGACCTCTTCGAGCCGGCGGACGGCGTCCAGATGGCGCTCCGGGTCGGGACCGCAGGTCGATTCGGCGATGTCATCCTCGGTCACGTGCTGCGCAGCCGAGGCGAATGCCTCCGTGCCGGGGAGCTCTGCGTTCACCTTCCAGCCACCACCGAACCACCGGAACTGTTCCAGGGCGCGACGTCGTGCCGTTCCTTCGTCATCGTCCCACGACACAGCTCGCTGTCCATACTTCGGCTTGCCCGCTCCACCGGCGGCGTCGAAGCCCTTGCACAGCTGCTCGAGCAATGGTTACTGGCCGGCGGGGTGCCCGGGTTCGAAGCCTGCGGCATCGGAGAATGTGAATTCACCGGGATGTGTTCCGTATCCTCCAGCGACCGGAATGACCACACAGGCCACATGGTCGCCGACGTCGACACGATCGATGATCGTTCCCTCCAGCCACGCGGCGCACTCGGACAGGATTGGCGATCCGGTCACCCCATCGGCCCACGACACCTGATCGAACTTGTCCGTTTGGTCGCCCGTCTCCTCCCCGAACAGAGACGCCATGTCGCGCTGATCGGCACCGAGGAGGTGAAGGGCCAACCCGTCCACCGTCTTGGCCAGCTTCCAGGTGTGGTTCACCTTGGAGACGCACACCAGGTACCGCGGCGGCTCGATGCTGCACTGCGTCGCGAAGCCGACCAGGCAGCCGCTGCGCTCCTCGGGCGATGCCACGGTGACGACGAAGAGAGGGTAGTCAAGCCGATCGACCATGGGGCCGATGGCTTCGGCCGGGGACATGGGTTGAATCACGCGTACCGCATACCCCCATTCACTCTGTGCGACACCTGGGGTCTGTGTTTCACAACCTTTGAAGAGAATTTACGAGGACCTGTCGGTTGCGTCGCGTGTTGTTCATGTTCCGGGAAACACAGTGTGTGGACCCCTAGAGAGGAGACATCAGCATGATTCGAAGTCCCCGCATTTCACGACGCGGATGGTTGATAGCCGCAACCGGCATCGCCGTTCTCGGAGCACTGGCGCCGGTGGCCGTAGCCAGTGGAGACCAATCCCCGCCCTCGCCAGCGTGGGGGGGTGGACAGTCGCCGGATCAACCCGTTCGCGCCGCGCTTCCGCCGGGAAAGATCAATCACATCCTGGTGATCGACATGGAGAACGAAGGCTTTTCCGCCACCTGGGGTCCCGGCTCGCCGGCGACGTACCTCAACGGAACACTGCGCAAGCAGGGGGAGCTCATCGACAACTACTACGCCACCGGGCATGACAGCTTGGACAATTACATCTCCCAGGTATCCGGTCAGGCTCCGACCAACATGACCAAGGCCGATTGCTCCGGGGGATCGGGCACTGTCTACGTGAACGTGTCGCCAGGAACCGATGATCCGTTCCAGGCCACCAATCCTGGTCAGGTTGACGGCAACGGTTGCATCTACCCGGCGCCGACCGCCACCAGCGCCGGTGCCACAACCATCGCAGATCAGCTCGATGCCGCCTACCCGCCCAAACCGACCACCAACGTCGCCGCCTGGCGTGAGTACGCCGGGGACATGGGCAACAACCCCAGCCGAGATGGTGGTACGCCCGACCCCTCGGGAGGAACGGACTGCGCACATCCCACATTGGGTGGCGTTGACAATGCGGAGGGCGCCACAACGACAGATCAGTACGCCAACCGTCACAATCCATTCATCTACTTCCATTCGATCATCGACAATCAGGCGCTCTGCAATGCCAACGAGGTACCGCTTGGGACGTTGCAGAGCAATGGCACGCCCTCACCCACCAGTCACCTGGTGAGTGACCTCTCCAACCCGGCCACCACGCCCATGTTCGTGTTCGTGACGCCTAATACCTGTGACGACGGTCACGACAATCCGTGTGTCGGTCTCAACGACGACGGCACCCATGCAGGGGGCCTGGTGGCAGTCGACGACTGGCTACAGCACTGGATGCCAACGATCCTGAACTCGCCGGCTTATCGGCAGGGCTCCATGCTCGTAGTCGTCACGTTCGATGAGGCAGAGACTGCGGCAGGCGATCCTCCTGCTACCAGCTCCTGCTGCTACGAGCAACCAGGCCCCAACACGGTGGCACCGGGTGATGACTCGTCCACCGCGGCCACCAACTCTGCGCCCGGCGGTGGCAAGGTCGGAGCCCTCCTGCTCAACACCCGGTACATCACTCCCGGTAGCGAGGACACCACCGGCTCGTACAACCACTATTCGGCCCTTCGCAGCTACGAGGATCTGCTCGGCCTGACCACTGGCGGGACGGACGGTCTCGGTCACCTCGGGTTCGCCGCCGCCCCAGGGCTCGTCCCCTTCGGGACGGATGTCTTCGACCGGCATGGGCCCGGCCAGAACTGATTCATCGCAATGGTGATGCATGAGCATGGCGACGACGGTGGTCCCGGACCGGCGAAAGCTGGCCCGGGACCACCGAGCGCCGTGTTGCTGTGCGATTGATCGAGCATGGTTGCTGTACCGATTGATCAGGACATGTCCACCGTGCCGATCGATGAGGGCAGGGAGAACCCGGCTGTGGCGATCAGTTGCTCGCTGACCCGCCACAGCCGGTCGGCATCGGTACGCGATCGAGCCCGCCTGGACATCCGACCGGGCTTTCCGCGGGCGTAGTAGCCACTGCTGGCCTGCTCGAGCTCGGGGGCGGTGGCTACGTGGATGGTGGTGATGGCCCCGGCCTGTGGGGAGATCTCGAGCGGACGCACCAGCTCGTTCCCGATCCGCACGATGCCGTGTAGGTCGCCGTCCATCCCGAACCCGCTTCGGACCGGGCCGGGATGCACGGCGTTGGCTGTGACCCTGGTGCCGTCCAGGCGAGCGGCCAGGGCGCGGGTGAAGAGGATGTTGGCCAACTTGGACTGGGCGTAGGCGCCGAACGTGCTGTAGCGCCGGTCAGCGTTCAGGTCCTCCCAGCGCATGCCCAGGACGGCGGCATGGTGACCGAACGATGACAGGTTCACGATGCGACTCGGGGCCGAGGCCACCAGCCGGTCGAGGAGGAGCAGCGTCAGTGCGAACGGGCCCAGGTGGTTGACGGCAAAGGTCTGCTCGAATCCCTGCGCCGACTCTTCCCGCTTCGACCAGATGCCGCCGGCGTTGTTGACCAGAACGTCCAGTCGATCCCATCGCTCCAGAATCTGTTGGGCACACGCGGCGACCGAGGCCAAGTCGCTCAGGTCGAGGGCCACCACGTGGACGGCATCTGAGGCGGCGCGTTCTCGCACTTCGGCTGCCGCGCCAGCCGCTTTGTCGGTATTGCGGCAGGCCAGCACGGTGGTCATGCCCATGGCGGCCAGGCCGACGGCGGTCTCCTTGCCGATGCCTGTGTTGGACCCGGTGATGACGGCGACGGGGGACATGGGAGACCTCAGGATCTCGATCGGGGCGGGAGTGCCGGCAGACGGCTCGAGCCTGCCACGCTTCCCCGTTCGTCGCTCCCACGGTCGGTCTCGGTCCCGTCGCCCAAGCCGATATCCCCGGTTGCGTAGCATTCTTTCCGGTCGTAACCTTTGGCTTCTGGCCCAACCTACCAACCGGTAGTTCAAAGAAGTCACCGGTCGACCGACGGGCAGGGAGGGGTTCATTGCTCGATTACCTGATTACCGGGCGCACGGTTGTGGATGGGACCGGGTCAGCCCTGCGCACTGCGGATGTGGGGGCTTGGGACGGTTGGGCGCGGTGCAACGGTTGGGTGGTATTCATCGGCAAGGTAGACGAGCCGACCGTACGTACAGCCTTCTTGACTCTGAGAGCTGCGAGCAACAGAGGTGCGTTCTACGTGCACGAGGCCCGACAGGAGCTAGCCGGAGCGCTTGGCGATGTATCGGGGCTACACCGGCGAAACTCGACGTTCGCTCTCGGAGAGGCGGCGGCCACCGTGGACTCGGGCCGGTGGCGATCTTCGGTGAAGCAGGCGGCATGAGCGGGGATCAACCCACCGACCGGATCGGGTCAGAGACAGGTACGGACGTGCCGGAGGGATTCCTCGAAGGCTTGAGTGTCCTGGAATGGGGCGAGATGGTCGCCGCTCCGTACTCGGCCAAACTCCTTGCCGACCTCGGAGCAGACGTCGTGAAGGTCGAGTCGCCGGATGGCGACAGGGCTCGGCGCGTCGGGCCGTTCATCGACGACCGCGATAACGAGGACACCAGCATCCTCTTCATGCACCTCAACACGTCCAAACGGGGAGTGCGAGTGGACGCCGGCAGTGCTGACGGAAGTCGGCACATGGGGGAGCTGGTCGGGCGGGTTGATCTCTTCATCACTGATCGGTCGCCAGCCGAGCTGGCGGCCAACCATCTCGATCCGACGGCGTTGGTATCCGAGCATCCCAACTTGGTCGTCTTGTGGTTGACCCCGTTCGGGACGTCCGGTCCCTACAAGGATTTCAAGGCGACGCCGCTCACCACCTTTCACGGCGCCGGAGAGGGTTACCTGACGCCAGTGGCTTCGCACCTCAAGCCCGACACGGCCACCCTCCCGCCGCTACGGCAGGGACGGTTCGCCGCTGAGTACAAGCTGGCGACATATGCCGCAACCCTGGCCATGGCCGGCGTGGTCCACGCCCGGGCGTCGGGCATCGGCCAGGTCATAGACCTTTCCAAACAGGACGCGCTCATCGGCCTCAACTTCTTCGAGTTCCAGGGCTGGCTCAGCCAGGGCGACGTTCCCACTCGATCCTCGTTGGCTGTGCCCTTCGGTGGGATCATGCGCTGCCGGGACGGGTATCTCCAGTTCACCTTCCACGAGGAGCACCAATGGCGGGCGCTGGTCCATCTGATGGGAGACCCGGAGTGGGCCCAGCAGGAGTGGGCCCACTCCGAAGAGACCCGGTTGCTCC
>DASXMT010000378.1:0-17782 GCA_036495505.1 Acidimicrobiales bacterium
TACTTGCCGGGTGATTACTTGCCGGGTGATTACTTGATGGTGGCGCCGAGGTCGATGGGCAGGGTGACGCCGGTCACAAACCGCCCGGTGTCGGATACCAGGTACATGATGGCGTCGGTGATGTCCGAGGCCTCCAGCCATGGCTCGGGGAAAATGTTCATCGAGGCAAATCCGGGAGCGACGTCGTCCGCCGTCGGCGCCTCGAGATCAGGGCGGAAGAGCTTGAACATGCCCTCGTTCTCGACCATGGGGGTGCGCACGTTCCCAGGGTGGATCGAGTTGACCCGGATCCGGTACGGGGCCAGCTCATGGGCCGCCGACCGCATCAGCCCGACCAGTCCGTGCTTGGCTGCCGTGTAGGCGGGGATACCTCCCAAAGACTTCAGGCCCATGATGGAGCTGGTCAGGATCACGCATCCACCGTTCCCCCGGGCCACCATGGGTCGCACCCCTGCCTGCACGGTGTTGAAGACGCCGGTGAGGTTGATGTCGATCACTTCACGCCAGACGCTGGGCTCGCAGGTGAGCAAGGAGTCCATGGTGCTGATGCCGGCGTTGGCGATGACGATGTCGATGACCCCGAACGCCGCGGTGCCGTCCCGAACGACCTGGTCGATTCCGCGGTCGTCCCGAACGTCGACCACCCGGGTGAGGGAGCGGCGGCCGGTTGCCTCGATCAGGCGACCGGTCTCTTCCAGGTCCTCGGGAGTGGGCATCGGATAGGCGGCGCTGGCCACCGGAGCACACAGGTCGACGGCGATGACGTCGGCTCCCTCCTCGGCCAAGCGAACGGCATGGCTCCTGCCCTGACCTCGAGCTGCTCCAGTGATGAACGCAACCTTGCCGTCAACGGTGCCCACGGGGTTCTCCTTTGCTGGCGCGCATGATCCACCCCATCGGAGTGGTCAACCCAGCGCCTTCATCAATTCGACCCGGACTCCGTCGGGATCGCGCAGGAACAGGAGGTCGATGCCCTCCGTGGTCGTCCTGGTCGACTCGATGACCGTGCCCCCCGCGGCCACCAGCGAGGCGGCGGTGGCGTCCACATCGTCCACGTAGAACGAGAGATGGGTAAGGCCCAGTTGGTTCCGTCGTCCCGACGGTTGGCCAGTAGGGGCGGGAGTGGCGTAGTACAGCAGCTCGACGGCCAATCCCTCGCGCCGGATGAACTGGGAAGTCAGCGACAGTTCGCCCGGCACCTCCAGGGCAGCACCGAAGGTGGCGTCGATGGGGATCGACTCGCCCTGCTCGAAGCCGAGCCCGTCACAGTAGAAGCGGAGCGACCGATCGAGATCGGTCACGCAGATGCCGACATGCGAGAAGACAGTAGTGGACGGCGTCGTCATGGTTCCCCCTTCGAAAGACCAGTGGCCCGAGGGCTCCGGTCAACGTCCGGGCCCCGGCGGCAGCAGCGATGGTACCTGGGTACCAGCGCCGAAGCGAGACGGCGTGACCGCTCGTCGGTCGTCGGTGGGCGCGGCCCAACCGGGACGCTCTGCGACCCCGGTCGAACCGATCCTGCCTGCCAAGGTCGGTCGATCGGGCTGAGGGTGAGACGTTGACGGCGACCGGCTCAGCTCTTGAAGTACGACGCCGGCACGGGACCCTCGTGGAACGTGGCGGCCAGTGTTCCGGGATTGAACCCGTTGGCGTAGGACACGATCGCCACCTGGTGCATCAGATCATGGTTGGCGTCGGTGTGGTACGTGCCACACACCCCGTTGTACGTGATCTTCCCCAGCTCCTTGATGATGGCCGAGGACGACAGGTCGCCCCCGTCAGCCTTGATCGCCGCACCGATCAGCTCGACGGCGTCGTACACGTACGGCGTGGCCGTGTGGAGGCTTTGTCCGGGGTAGGCGGCCGAGTACGCGGTGACATACGCCTTGGCCTGGCTGGTGGTGAGGACGGGCGCATAGCAATAGGGCGTGTACGCGTACTTGGTCAGCTCGGATGGCTTATTGAGGCCGAAGGCGGCGAGGAAGTCGCCACTCTGATCACCTTGTATCGGAGCGCCGATGGCGTTCTGGGACAACGCCGTGTTGAAGTTGGCCTCGACCAAGGGGAACCCGTACTCGTAGACCACCTGGTCGCCCTTCATCGCCAGGGCCTGCTGGGTCGTGTCGGTGGCCTGGTCCGAAGCACTCCGGACGGTGAAGTTCTTCACCCCCTGCTTCTTCAAGAGCGCCTGGGCCGTGGCCGCATCAGCGTTGGAAGCCGTGTCGTCGGTATGGAAGATGCCGACGGACTTGGGATGGAACTTGGAGTACCCGTAGGTAGCCGCGGCCTGGATGCTGGTGACCAGATTCGGTACCACCGTGTAGAGGCCGGGGACGTGGACCACGTTCGAACTGGCCGCAGGACCTTGGGCCACCCCGAGCACGGGAATACCGGACTGCTTGAGCAGCTCGGCCGTGGCCTGGACCTGATCGTCGACCGAGTAGCCGACGATGGCAGTGGGCTTGGTTCCCAGCGCTTTCTGCGTCGCGGTCACGGCCTGTTGTGGGGTGAGGTTGGCGTCGTACGCGACGAACTGCACCTGGTGGCCGTCTATGCCACCCTGGGAGTTGATCGTCTTGGTGACAAGGTTCATGTCGTTGTTGACACTCGGCTGGGCATAGGGCCCCGACAATGTCGTCATGTAGGCGATGGTGATCGGCGCCTTCGACGACGCCGCCATGGTGGGCGCGGCTATCGCCACGCTCCCCACTCCGGCCACGACCACCGATGCGAAGACAGCCAAGCTGCGTTTCTTCACGACAACCCCCCTCGTAGTACCTGTGACCCGGACATGGGTCCCTCCCCCAGCATGATGTCAGTTTCATGACAACTTGCTCCGCTGAGTCTGACCGCTCCGAGTAGCCAAGTCAATCGAATTCATGACATTGGCGTCTGGACCCGCTGCCGGATGGGCACAATTGCGCCTCAACTGGGTCTTTCCCTCATTGAGCGGCCAGAGGCCGGGACGCCACCCGGAAGGCGAACCCCCATTCAGACACAGATGTCATTGACGAGCCGGTGGCCGCCACCGGCGAGCGATCCTCGAGCGCCGCCCTCGCTAGCCCCCCAGCGGCTGACTCCGACGCTCAGGTCCGGCTCGGCGCAGAGTTGCGCCGCACCTCTTCGAAGGGCTTGTCCCGGTCGTCGGCATGTTCGCGCGGCATACCCAGCACGCGCTCGCTGATGATGTTGCGCTGCATCTCGTTGCTGCCTCCCCCCAGGCTGCCGCCCTGGCGGTGCAGGTACACGATGCCGTACCGACCGCCCACGTCGTCACCGGCCCACACGGCGGCATCCGATCCGGCGATCTCCAGTTCAATGTCGACGCGACGCTCATTGTTCACCGCCGCGTACAGGCGAGGGATCGAGCCGGCCGGACCGGCGAAGTGACCGGTTCGGAGGCCGGTGGTCACCCGGCTGATCAGCTGTTGTTGGACCCGCTCGTTGACGCGGGCCTCCGCCACCAGCTGGCGGACATGGTTGTCGTTCTGCTTCCCCGTGGCCTGGGCCAGCTCCACCACATCGTTCTGGGGGCCGCTCCTGGTCCCGGGGCCGATCCCGCTGGCGTAGGGAGAACCGCCACCCACCGCGTCGCGCTCGTGGAACAACAGGCGCGAGGCCACAGTCCAGCCGTCGTTGACCCGGCCCACGACGTCCTCCTCGGGCAGGGCGACGTCGGTGAAGAACTCCTGGCAGAACTCCTTGCTGCCGTTGACCATCTCGATTTGCTGGAGGTCGATGCCCGGTTGATGGATCTTGACGATGAACATGGTCAGGCCCCGGTGCTTGGTGGCGTGCCAGTCGGTGCGGGCCAGGCACAGGGCATAGTCGGCGCGGTAGGCACCCGTGCTCCAGATCTTGGACCCGTTCAGGATCCACACGTCGCCGTCCTTGTCGGCCCTGGTCACCAGGCCGGCCAGATCCGATCCGCCAGTGGGCTCGGACAGGAACTGCACCCAGATCTCGTCGCCGCTGAGGATGGCCGGCAGGTGTCGGCGCTTTTGCTCCTCGGTCCCGAAGTCCAAAATGGTGGGGGCACAGATGGTCAGCGCCGGGGTATTGAAGGCGATGGGCATCTCGTAGGGTGCCGACTCCTCGGAGAATGCCCGCTGGTGGGCGGGACTCAGCCCCTGGCCGCCGTACTCCACCGGAAAGCAGATGCCGGCGAACCCGCCGTCGAACAGGATGCGCTGCAGCTCTCGGGCCCTGACGCCGTCGCTATCCAGCTGCTCCTCGGCGTAGCGCGGACCCGGGGCCAGCGGCATGTTCTCTTTCAGCCAGAGTCGGGCACGGGTGCGAAAGGATTCGACGTCCTCGGTGGATGTGGACATGGCGGTAGTGGTGGTCACTGTCTCCTCCTAAAGACCGATGAGCGTGGCGATCCGCTCCCGATGATCGGACGGCGCACCGAACAAGACCCGATCCTGGGTGACCCGGCGGATGTACAGATGCAGGTCGTGGTCCCAGGTCACCCCGATGCCCCCGTGCATCTGGACGCAATCCTGCAAGAGGGCCGGCCCGTGATCGCCGATGTAGGACTTGGCCACGCTCACCAGCTCGGGGGCGTCGTCCGCCCCGGCCTGTACCGCTCGAGCGGCGGCGCCGGACGTCGCATGGCTGGCCTCGAGCCACAACTTCATATCGGCGAACCTGTGCTTCAAAGCCTGGTAGGAGGCAAGCGCCCGACCGAACGAGAACCGATCGAACGAGTACTCGAGGGTGAAGGCGAACACCTGGTCCATGGCACCCACCATTTCGGCGCACTGAATGATGAGGGCGAACTGGAGCAGCCGCTCGATCTCGGCCGCCGCCCCGCCGACCTCGCCGACGACGGCCGACGACGGCACTTCGACGTTGTCGAAGTGGACCCGACCGAACCGTCGGACCAGGTCGAGGCTTTCGAGCGCGGTCACCGAAATCCCGGGCGTGTCGCTGGGGACGAGGAACTGGGTCAGACCGTCGCCGGTTCGGGAAGTGACCAGAAAGTAGTCGGCCTGTGCCGCCGCTTCGACCGCGGTCTTGTCGCCCCGTAGGACGAAACCGCCGCCCGAGGGCTCGGCCCGGAGCTGCGCCTCGGCCGGCGACCATGAACCGCCGGGTTCAGCCGCGGCCCAAGTGGCGATGGTCTCGCCGCTCAACAGTCCGGCCACGACAGCGTCGTGCTGTCCGGCCGCACCCGGCGCGCTGAGGGCGGCAGCCACGATGTTGGTGGGCAGCAGGGGACCCGGGGAGACCAGCCGTCCCATCTCCTCGGCAACGAGCTGCAGGTCCATGACGCCTTCACCAGAGACGCTGCCCCCGCCCTGATCCTCGGGGACGAGCATCGATGTCCAGCCCAACTCCGCCCCGCGTCGCCACCAACCCCGGTCGAATCCGTCCGGGTTCTCGGCCGCGATCTCTCGCACCACTGTCAGCGGCGCCGACGTCTCCAAGAATTTCCGAGTCGTCTCCCAAAACAACTGCTGATCATCCGTCAGCTCCAACTCCACAGCGTTACCCTCCTGTTGGCCCGGTCGAACAATAGATGACAAAGCCGTCCCCCGAAATCGTCCGTGGCCAGCACCACTTTCCTGACCTTCCGGGCCTCCCACGAGACTGGACGATCATGTGCGGTCCGATCAGCCCAGCGCCTAACGTTCCTGCGAGCGTCTAAGGGAGGCTGCATGTTGTCCGACGAGAAGATCCTCATTACCGGGGCCGGAGGGCAGATTGGGCTGCCGCTGGCGGCATCGCTGGCCCAGGACAACGAGGTCTGGGGAGTGGCCCGGTTCTCGCAGGAGGGCTCCCGGGA
Source organism: Acidimicrobiales bacterium (assembly GCA_036495505.1). GTDB lineage: Bacteria > Actinomycetota > Acidimicrobiia > Acidimicrobiales > RAAP-2 > DASXMT01. Next base: position 5,792 of record DASXMT010000378.1, read on the forward strand.
GCAGCTCGAGTCGCACAACGTGCGGGCCCATCAGTGCGACCTGGCGGCCGGGGACTACCGCTCCCTCCCGACCGATTTCACGTACGTCATCCACTTCGCTGTCTTCCAGGGCGGCGGCTACGACTACGACACCGCCATCCGCATGAACGCCGAGGGCACCGGTCTCCTGCTGCAGCACGTACGCGCGGCGAAGGCGGCCCTGGTCATGTCCACCCAATCGGTGTACAAGCCCAACGCAGATGCCCTACACGTCTTCCCCGAGGACGACCCCTTGGGTGACGCGTCCCCCCTCCACTCCCCAACTTATTCGGTGTCGAAAATCGCCGAAGAAGCGGTAGCCCGTTATTGTGCGCGTGCCTTCGATCTGCCCATCACCATCGCCCGCATGAATGCCTCCTATGGCCCCAACGGAGGGCTTCCGGCGTACCACCTCGACGCCGTCGTCGCCGGGCAGCCGGTGGCCGCCCGTCACGACCCCGCTCCCTACAGCCCGATCCACCAGGACGACATCAACGCCCAGATCGGACCGCTCCTGGAAGCAGCCAGCGTGCCGGCCACCATCGTCAACTGGGCCGGGGATGAGGTCGTGACCGTCCAGCAGTGGTGCGCCTACGTCGGCTCGCTCATCGGCACCACCGCCAAGGTCAACGTCGAGCCCGCCCCGGGCACGAGCATCGGTGCCATCGCCGATGTCACCATGAGGCGGTCGATCACCGGCCCGTGCACGGTCCCCTGGCAGGACGGGATGCGCGCCGCCTTGGTTGCACGCCACCCGGACGTCGACATCGTTTCGCCGTGAGCGATCTCCATCCGCGGGTATCGGTCAACGCCATCAGCAGTTTCTCGTGGACGCTGTCGCAGGATCTCGACTTCTGGGCGGCCAATGGCATCGGCCAGGTCGGTCTGGCCCACCACAAGCTCGAGCAGTCGGGATGGGAACAGGGCCTCGCCCAGATCAGGTCGGCCCCGCTCCGGACCTCGTGCCTGGTGGGAGCTCCGGTCATTCCGCTGGACCACCCCGACGAGTGGGACGACGCTCGAGCTGCCCTGTGCCGGGCCGTCGACGGCGCAGCCGAGGTGGGGGCCGGTTGCCTCTTCGTCGGTGGCCGGCCCGGAGCGCTGACGTCCGACGGTGCCGCCTCTGCCTTCGTCGACGCCATCGTGCCGGTTGCCCGCTACGCCGAGGATCGCCATGTACCGCTGGCCTTCGAGCACACCAATCCGCTGCGCCGGGACCTCGGGTTCATCCACACTTTGGCCGACGGCATCGACTTCGCGGCCGAGTCGGGCATTGGGCTCGACGTCGAGCTCAACAACTGCTGGGTCGAGCGGCACCTGGACACCCTCTTTCGCCGGGGCCTGTTCCACATCCGACTGGTCCAGGTCAGCGATTTCGTGGTGGGGACATTCGACACACCCAACCGCGCCGTTCCCGGCGACGGTGACATCCCCCTGGCCTCGATCATCGGCCAGGTCCTCGAGGCCGGCTACGCCGGACCGTTCGACCTCGAGCTCATCGGTCCCCGCATCGAGGCCGAGGGCTACGCATCGGCTATCACTCGTGGATCGCGGTGGCTCTCCGATCTCCTCGCCAAGCTCGGAGCCTGACCGGGCATCAGTCCTCGGACAGGGCGCGGGCGGCGGGCAGGGGGTTGTAGTACTCGCGTTGCCGGCAGACCAGACCGTCCCGGAAGGTGGCCACGGCGATGTAGCTGTTGGCGTACGGCTTGCCCGTCGTGGTGACCGAGCCCACGCTCGTGTACTCCAACACCAGCCGGTCGGGGTCGGTGCAGTCGTAGACCTCGGTGATGCTGAGCCGCAGCTGAAAGACACCCAGGGCCGATTTCAGATAGGCACGTACCGTCTCCTTGCCGGCCACCGTCTTGGGTGGGTCGGCGTAGGGGAGTTCGAGAACGAAGTCCTCGGTGCACAGGGCCAGTTGGCGATCGACGTCACCGTCTGACACAGCCCCCATCGAGGTCTCGATGGTGGCGCGGTTCTTGGCCCGGATCTCCTCGTCGCTCATGGTCAGCCACTCTAGGGAACAAGCGCGGTCACTGTCGGGGGTCACGACGGTGGGGACCGTCGTGATGCGTCGGGCCCGAGACGCTGGGTACAGTCGGCCCTCATGACAGACCACCGCACTGATGGCGAGCCACTTGACCTCGATGGCGCAGTCACCGTTGTCACCGGCGCCACCCGGGGCATCGGCAGACAGGTGGCCGGCGCAGTCGGTCGGGCCGGGGCACGGGTCGTCCTGGTCGGACGCACAGGCCAGGCGGCTCCGCAGGCCAAGCTCCCCGGGACCCTCGAGGAGGTCGCCGCCCAGTTGGCGGATGAGGGCATCGAGGCGCGCGCCGTACAGGCCGACCTCAGCGATGCCGAGGCGACCCAGCGGATCGTCGATGACACCCTCACCTGGTACGGGCGTTGCGACGTGTTGATCAACAACGCCGCCTTCACATCTAACGGGCCCCTGTTCGAGATCCCGTGGCGCCGGTGGCAGACGGCCTTCCGACTCCAGGTCGTGGCTCCGCTCCAGCTGTGCCAGGGGTTCGTGCCCGGGATGCTCGAGCGCGGTACGGGTCGGGTCATCAACGTCAGCTCAGGCGCCTCCCAGGCCCTGACCCCCAACCTCGCCCTCTATTCGGTGAGCAAGCTGGCCATGGAGCACTGGGGCGACTACCTCCACCTCGAAGCGGGTGGCCGGGGCGTCTCGTTCAACACCCTGCGGATCGACCGTCTGGTCGAAACGGAGGGCTTTCACTACGTCCTCGAGACCCAGGGGGAAGAGATCGCCACTGCCGGCAACGGCATGGCCAGCGTCATGACCTCGGCAGAGGCAGCCGAGCACTTCTTGTGGATGCTGGCCCAGCCGCCCGACTGGAGTGGGCACACCGTCGGGTTCGACGACATCACCGCGTTGGGCGGTCCCCCGACGCCGGCGCGACCGGTCGTTGCCGAAGGCCCCTGAACGTTTGCACGTCCACGACCGCGACTGAGACACTCCCCGCATGTGCCCGGATCAACGCTCGAGTGAAGAGCGCGCCCTGTTCGTGCCGGATGGGGACCGCTTCATCCCCACCTCCTTGAGCGGTGGGCCCTGGTCCCCCGAGAACCAGTTCGGCGGATCGGCGGCCGCCTTGTTGGCCACGGTGATCGAGGACATCCCCACGCTGGTGCCACAACGGGTCGTCCGGTTGACTGTCGACCTGATGCGCCCGGTCCCGGTCCGGCCGATCACCGTCGAGTCCCGCGTGGTCCGAGAGGGAAAGCGCATCCAGGTGAGCGAAGCGGCCATCGTCTTCGACGGCGTCGAGGTGGCTCGGTGCTCGGCCCTGCGCATGCGGGTGGGCGACTTGGGGGACCTGCCCGTCGATCAGGGGGAGCCACAGATCGGGCCGCCGGCCAAGGCCAGCCGGCCCGACGGCCCCTTCGACAGGAGCAACCCCCCCGGCGTGGCCGGCGCCGCCCATTTCACCTTCGAAAGCCCCGACGGCTTCTTCGTCGACCCCACCTGGGTACGGATGCGGGTGCCGGTGGTGGCCGGGCGGGAGACCCAACCCTTGGCTCGCCTGGCCTTCTTCGCCGACTTCGCCAGTGGCATCGGGCAAAACCGGTCTCTCGAGATGACCGGCATCAACGCCGATCTCACTGTCAACGTCGTCCGCTATCCGACCGACGAATGGCTGTGCCTGACGGGGAAGGGATGGACCAGCCCTCAGGGCATCGGGCTCTCCCAGGCGGCCATCTCCGACAGTCGAGGGGTGGCGGCGTCGGCCTCGCTCTCGCGGTTAGTCGACCCAACCAGGCCTCCCGCCAGCGCGGTGGTCCCCAAGGGCAGGGTGTTCGACGGGAAGCGGCCGGTTGACATGGCCGACCGCCCGGCCTAGACCTGGCCCGCAGCTGGGCACTGACCCGGCCGGTGGGGATGATCGGGGGACAACGTGAAGTTTGTCGCTGGCGTGGCCATGGTGGATCCGACGTTCTACGTCCCTATCGCCCAAGCGGCCGAAGAGGCCGGGTTCGACAGCGTCGCCGTCCCCGACAGCATCTTCTATCCGGCGGAGTCCGACGCCACCTACCCGTACAACGAGGATGGCACGCGTGAGTTCTTGGAGAACAAGCCGTTCATCGAACCCCTGATCGCCATGGCCACCATGGCCGCAGCCACCACCAGCATCCTCTTCCACACGTCGGTGCTCAAGCTGCCGATCCGTCATCCGGTGATCTTCACCAAAGAGCTCACGTCGGTGGCCCTGCTCTCGGGGAACCGGGTCCGCCTGGGCGTCGGATCGAGCCCGTGGCCAGAGGACTACGAGGCGGTGGGGTTGCCCTGGCGGGGCCGCGGTCAGCGGTTCGACGAGTGCATCGAGATCATCCGAGGCCTGTCGACCGGAGGCTACTTCGACTTCGCCAGCGACAACTATCGGATCCCGCCGATCCGGCTCAACCCCGTGCCCACCGAACCGGTGCCGATTCTGATCGGTGGCCACGGCCCGACCGGCCTGCGCCGAGCCGCCCGTCTCGGAGACGGTTGGATCTCGGCCGGCTCCAGCACCGAGGACCTGATGGCGAGGCTCGCCATCATCGATCAGTACCGGCGCGAGTACGGCCGGCAGGACGTGCCCTTCGAGGTCCACGCCACCACCGAGGACTCGTTCACGCCCGGCGGCATTGCCCGGCTGGAAGAGCTGGGGGTCACCCACACCAACGGTGGGTTCGGGCGGTTCAATCCATACGGCTCCGAGCCCGATCCCGAGTCTCTGCACGAGAAGATCGACAACCTGAGACGCTTCGCCGACACCTTCATCGCCTGAGAGGGCCAGCGTCCTCCATGGGGGCCCGGTCTCACTCGGGGATGGGGTGAGATCGACCGTTCTCGTCGGTCAGCCCGTACTCGAGCGCCAGCTCGGCCACCCAGTACCGGCCGCCGGTCCGCTCCATCACCCCATCGTCGCTGGCCAGGGCGACCACGGTGCGCCCCGAGTACCGCGGCGTCTCGAGCAGGTCGAGATCGCCGTAGGCCGCACTGCTGCCGGCCGACGAGGCGTCAATGTTCTCCGTCCGGGTCACGTTCGGCCAGATGGAGACGACGGCCACGGCGTCGTCGCGGAGCTCGTCGGCCATGTCGCGAGTCATCTTGTCGAGGGCGGCTTTGCCCACGCCGTAGGCCACGTTGTACCGGTACCGCTCGGCCGCTCGCCCCGAGACGTTGACGATCAACCCGCGTTGGGATCCGAGCAGCAGGGGGGCGGCATGGACCGCGGCGACGTAGGCCGAACGGCTCCCGACGTCGACCACCTCGCGCCACAGGTCGACGGGCAGCTCCCAGAACCGCCGTCCGATGGAAGCACCGAACTCGTGTGCGTTGAAGACGCTGTTGACCAGGATGTCGAGAGATCCGTGCTCGTCGCGGACGGCGCCGAACAGCGCAGCGACGTCACCGTCGTCGGTGAAGTCGCACCGAGCCGGCGTGGCCGATCCTCCCGCCGCGATGATCTCGGCTGCCGTCTCTTCGAGCGAACCGGGTTGGCCACCGGGTTGCGCTCGGAGTGTGCGCCCGCTGACCACCACGTGCGCGCCGGCCGCCCCCAGTTCGAGGGCGATCCCCTTTCCGATCCCCCGGCTGGCCCCGGCCACCACGGCCACTGTGCCGTCGAGCGCTCCCACCGTCGTTCCCCGTCGTCCTGTAGCCGTCACCCGAACGTGATGATCCGGTGAGCGAGCTTCCAACCCTCGGCCGTGCGTTGGAAACGATCGCGGTAATGGCCGATACCGTTGACCTGAGGCGTGGTGGTGGTGTCCCCCACGAACAAGAAGTACGCCTCGCCGGTGGCCGCGTCGGCCCCCTCAAGGCGGACCGACTGCGTCGTGATCACGTGGCGGGTGTTCGTGCCCGGACCCTGGGTACCCGACGCTCGCCGTTGTCGGGCCGCGGCCAGGATGTCATCCCGACCGCACACTTCGGCGCCCGCCAGCTCCCAACTCGCGTCTTCGGTGTACTTGGCGATGTACTCGGAGAGGTCGTGCTCGGATGCCATGTCGGCCATGTGGGCGAGGTCGGCGACCAGGTTCCTGATCTCGAGCTCGTCCGCTACTTGTTGCACCTGCGATGGCTCAGCCAAGGTGTTCGCCCCCGATTCGGTTCGCGTGCACATGCACTGTGAAGGACCCACCAGCGTGGGATGGGCACGGCGAGGTTATCGCCGGTGGATGCCGCTTGCCATAGGCATGCCGGTGGATGCCGCTTGCCATAGGCATGCCGGTGGATAGAGTCACGCCGTGCTGCTTCATCAACTGATCGACTCGGTCGCTGCATCGGACCCCGAGCGGACGGCCGTGTGGTTCGAGGACGAGGTGATCTCCTTCGCCGAGCTGTCCGCCCGGAGCGAGGGAGCCGCTCTCGCCGTTGCCGGCATCACCGAGCCGGGCGATCGGGTTGCCGTCATCGGCGAGAACCATCCCGGCTGGGTCGAGTGCTACTACGGCGTGCCTCGGGCCGGTCGGATCCTGGTGTTCCTCAACCACCGGCTGGCCCCGGCCGAGCTGGCATCGATCCTCGATCGATCGGGGGCAACGCTCCTCATCGGCCCACGGGCCGAGCTAGACCGTGTCCAACCACTGGCCGATCGGTTCCCCGACGTCCGGACCACGCTCGACTTGGACCAGTGGACATCGCTGAGGCAGGCGGCTCGCGCCGGACACTCGCGCGTATCCGTTGAGCCCGAGGTGGCGGGGGGCCACCCGGCGTGGTTGATCTACACCAGCGGTACCACCGGATCACCCAAGGGGGCCACGCTTACCCACGACAACTTTTCTGCCGCCATCGCCGCCAGCGAGCATGGGCGACCGGTATCGGTCGACGACGTGTTCTTGTACACCTTCCCCCTGTGCCACGTGTCCGGTTACAACGTCCTCCGCCTCCACGCTGCCGGGCGACCGGTGGTCGTGATGAGGCGGTTCGAGGCGGCCGAGTTCGTGGACAGCGTCCATCGCCACCTGGTGACCTCGGTGACCATGACCGCCACCATGGTGTCGAGCCTGCTCGACCACCTGGATGATCACCCTGAGGATCGAAGCCGGCTCGGCTCGCTGCGGCAGGTCGCCTACGGAGCGGCGCCCATGCCACCCAGCCTGTTGCGCCGGGCCATCCAGGCCTTGGGCGTCGATTTCACCCAGGGATACGGGATGACCGAGCTCTCGGGCAATGCCACCTTCTTGGGTCCCGATGCGCACCGCCGCGCCCTGGCCGGAGCCGAGCACCTGTTGGCCGCCGCCGGTCGACCCGCTCCGAACGTCGAGGTTCGGGTCGTTGATGACGCCATGGCCGACGTGCCCACTGGGGACAGCGGAGAGATCGTGGTGCGCGGGGCCCAGGTGATGGCCGGGTACTGGATGGACGAGGACGCCACCCGGGGGGCGTTCAGCGACGGCTGGTTCCACACCGGCGACGTCGGCAGGCTCGACGCCGAGGGCTGGCTCTACGTCGTCGATCGCAAGAAGGACGTCATCGTCACGGGCGCAGAGAACGTCTCCTCGCGCGAAGTGGAGGACGCCATCCTCGCCGCCTGCCCGGAGATCAAAGAGACAGCCGTGGTCGGGGTGCCCGACCCCCACTGGGGCGAGAACGTCTGCGCCGTCATCGTGCTGCGATCTCGCTCGACCATCGACCCAGGAGTGCTGAACGACCGCGTTCGCCAACGCCTGGCCGGCTTCAAGGTCCCCCGCCACGTGGTGGCCGTGGATGAGCTCCCCCGCACCCCCACGGGCAAGGTGCTGAAGCAACAGCTGCGTGCGTGGCTGGCCGAGCACCCCGAACAGATCGGATCCCGCCGCTGATCGAAAGGGCAGCGTCTGGCCCTGCCAGTGGCGCCCTTCCTGTCCAGGTGTACAATGCAAGTCACCAAACGATTGGTAGAAAGTAGATGAGCACAAGGGGTCCTCAATGTCTTCCGTTTCACCCTTCGACTTTCCCGTCTTTGACGCCGACAACCATCTCTACGAGACGACCGACGCCCTGACCAAGTACCTGCCCCCCGAGTACAAAGGGGCCATCGACTACGTCGACATCCACGGCCGGACCAAGATCATGGTGCGGGGTCAGATCAGCGACTACATCACCAACCCCACCTTCGAGCGGGTGGGACGGCCCGGGGCCCAAGAGGAGTACTTCAAGCAGGGGAACCCCGAGGGGAAGACCTACCGGGAGATCATCGGGCGGGGCATCGACTGCCCGCCGGCCTTCAGGGAGGCGAGCGCCCGACTGGAGCTGCTCGACGAGCAGGGCATCGACTTCGCCATCATGTTGCCCACCTTGGCCAGCCTGATCGAAGAGCGCATGCGCGACGACCCCGACCTGTGCGCGGCGGCCATCCACGCTCTGAACACGTGGATGCTCGACGCCTGGCCCTACGTCTACAAGGACCGGGTCTTCTCCACCCCCATCATCACCCCCGGGGTGCTGGGCAAGGCCATGGAGGAGCTCGACTTCCTGATCGACCACGATGCCCGGGTCATCCTCATGCGCCCCGCTCCGGCCTGGGGCTACCAGGGACCACGGTCCTTCGCCTTGGAGGAGTTCGACCCCTACTGGTCCAAGGTGGAAGAGGCGGGCCTGCTCGTCGTCTTCCACGCCTCGGACACCGGCTATGTCCGCTACACGAACGAGTGGGAGGGGTCCCAGACCGAGACCCAGGCCTTCGCCGAGCCCCAGCGGTTCTCGGCCACCGTCCGCAACACCCACCGCGACATCCAAGACGCCGTCACCTCGATGATCACCCACGGGGCCCTGTGGCGCCATCCCAAGCTGCGCATCGCCCTGATCGAGAACGGGGCCGGCTGGGTCCCCTCCCTCTTGGAGCACCTGGACCACACCTGGAAGACCATGCCCCAGGCCTACCAGGAGAAGCCCTCTGACACCTTCAAGCGCCACTTCTGGATGCACCCGTTCCACGAGGAGGACCCGAGGACGCTGGTCGAGCTGCTCGGGGCCGACCACATCATCTTCGGGTCGGACTACCCCCACGTCGAGGGCCTGGCCAACCCGGTCTCCTACATCGACGAACTCTCCGGCCTGCCCGAAGAGGACATCAGGAAGATCATGGGCGGCAACATGATGGGCCTGCTCGGAGCCAAGGTCCCGGCACCGGCCTGACCGGGCGTGGCCGGCACTGGGCCAGGCGGACTGAATCAGCATCACACGACGGCACCCGTCGTCGGCGATCGAACCGGAGGATGACATGCAGGTCGGAGTAATGGTCACCAGCTACAACCACGGCGACTGGGATCGGCTGATGGCCGGGGACTACTCCCACGGCCCCGCAATTCCCGATGCCCAGAAGCTGGATGAGACCCTGCACATGGGCGAGCTCGTCGAGCCATTGGGATTCGACTCCATCTGGACGACCGAGCACTACGGATCGGCCTACTCCATGCAGCCAAATCCCATGCAGTGGCTGGCCTACTGGGCGGGACGCACCGAGCGGGTCGATCTGGGCAGCGCCGTGGTCGTCGCCCCCTGGTGGAACCCGGTCCGGCTGGCCCATGAGCTGGCCATGCTCGACATCCTGTTAAAGGGGCGCAAGCTCCATCTCGGCCTCGGCCGCGGGGTCAGCGAGCACGAGTACCTCTCCCTCGGCATCCCCCGGGAACGGTCGCGGGACTATTTCTATGAAGTCCTCGACGTGCTCCGGCTGGCCGACAGCGAGGAGCGGTTCAGCTACGACGGCGAGATCTTCAAGATCCCGCCCACCACCATCCGGCCCCAGCCCCGGCACAAGGGCCACCTGCTCGAGGGGGCCCGGGCCGCCTTCACCACCAAGAAGTCAGCGGAGCTGGCGGCCGAGGCCGGCTTGGGCCAGCTGTTCGTGGCCGGCGAGCCCCTCGACGATATGACCGTGCAAGTGGGTCAGTTCAACGCCATCCGGGCCGAGAAGGGCCTGCCACCCGACCAGCCGACCGCCCTGTTGTGGATGTACTGCGCCGAGACCGAAGAGGAGATCGAGGAGGGCTACGGCTACTTCGAGTCACAGCTCCTCGACGCCAAGAACCACTACTTCGACTGGAACTCGACCGGCTTCGAGGGCGTTCCCGGCTACGAGGAGTACGCGGCCAAGAGCTCCAACAACGTCGACTTCGGGGCAGCCAACGTGTGGGACCAGCGGAACACACAGCCCATCGGCACGCCGGCCCAGGTCATCGAGAAGATCAAGCAGATCCAAGAGGCGGTCAGCCTCGAGTACCTGGTCATCCACGTCTTCTACGGGGCCATGCCGCGAGAGAAGGCAGAGAAGAGCCTCCGACTGTTCGCCAAGGAAGTGCTGCCCGCCATCCACGCCATGGACACCCCCCTTCACGCCTCGTCGCTGGGGGTACCGGCCGAGACGGCCGCTTCTTGAGGGGCTCGGCGCGCTAGGGGGCTTCGGGCTTGTGGCCGCCGATGGCCACTGTCACTGAGTCGGTCGCCGACACCAGCCGCTCACCCAGCTTCTCGATCTCGGCGGCGCCGGCCGGCTCCACGAAGCCTTTCAGCGTGATGGCCAGCACCACCTCGCCCGAGCGGTCGAACACGGGAGCGGCGATGCTCGACAGCTCGTAAAGGGCTGACGGAGTGAGCCGGGTCACCATGTAGCCCTCACTGCTGCGGACCTGATCGATGAACCCGTCGAGCGTGCTGGAAAGATCACCCTCGGCAGACAGCGCGTCGATGGAGCCGAGAATCTCACGGACCTGGTTCAGGTCATCGCTGGCAATGGCGCTCACCGAGTAGCCGCGGGATCGCACGGCAGCCAAGGCATCGAGGTAGCGCTGTCGCCGGTCCGGAGCCCACACGTCATGGGCGGCGCTCAGCCATTCGGTGATCCGGTTCGGACCCCACCACGCCACGAAGATGGCGCCGATGGGAGGGGCCAAGGGGATGCGCTGGGAGAGATAGAGCACCCGAAGGTCGTTTCGCTCGAGCTCGGCGGCACTCGTCTTCCCGACGACCACGATGGAGTGGTCCAAGACGGTGGTGAGGATGACGTCGAGGTCCAACTCCTCGGCGATGAGCTTGATCTCCCGCCTCCCGATGGCCACGGCCCGGTTCCGATGAGAGGCGGCTTCACCCAGGGGAATGACGGCCGGACCCAGGCTGTACTCCCGCTCGGCGTTCCGATTCACCAGGCCCCCCTCGACCAGGGTGGCCAGAATGGTGTGACCGGTCGCCTTGGCCATGTCCAGACGGCGGGCCAGCTCCGAGAGGGTGAAGGTGTCCGACTCATGCTCGGCCAGAAAATTCAGGACCGACACGGCACGGGCTACGGCGGGACTGGTCCTATTGATGTGAGTCTCCTCTCGTTGGGATCTCCCCTGGCGTCGGCGACCATGCCTTGTCACCCAAGGCCTTCCCCGCCGCCACCGGAGGAGCCGTGTGCCCGAGCGGTGACTTGGTCAACAGGCCGCCATCGACCACCAGGGTCTGGCCGGTCACGTAGTGGGCCAGGTCCGAGGCCAGGAACAGCACCGTCGAGGCGATGTCCAGCGTCCGTCCCATCGAATCGAGCGATCCGTTGGCCATGTCCTCTGCCGCGACCCCCCGCGAGGAGACGGCGCGAGGCGTGGCGATGACCCCGGGAGCGACCGCATTGACCCGGATGTCGGTGGGCCGAAGCTCGATGGCCGCGCTGCGCACCAACGACATCAGCCCGGCTTTGGCCGCTCCGTAGGCGGCGTGGAACGGTGCACTCGAGATTCCGCTGATGGAGGCCACGAACACCATGGTGCCACGGCCCTCGGCCGACATGGCTCGACCAGCATACTTCACCACGTGGAAGGCGTGGCGGACGACCATGTCGTGACACCAGTCCCAGTCGTCTTCGGGCATGTCGACGAGGGCAGCCCACCTGGCCACCCCGATGATGTCGACCACGCCGTCCAGAGCGCCGAGCTGTCCCAGGGTCTCGTCCACCACCCGTTCGACCTCGCTCGCCTTCCGAGCATCGGCCACGC
>DASXMT010000379.1:0-5310 GCA_036495505.1 Acidimicrobiales bacterium
GAGGTCCCGACCTGGGCGTCTGCAGTCGCCTCCCCAGGTGCTTCGCCCTCGGTTCCGGGTCCTGTGGAATACCCGGTTCGGTTCTCACTACCGGGGTCGGCGCTGTTTCCGCTACCCTGATCGGTAGTCACTCGCTTCGGTATAGCACCACTATGCGAGGTCAATTCGGTCACGTCGGCTTGGTCCGGGCCTGGGGACGGATGGACCAGCGGGGACTCTGGGCCGAGCGCTGGAACTGCCTGGGCTGGGCGTTAGGTTGCCTCGGTGCGGTGCGGCGTCGGTGCGGCGTTGGATCGAGATCAGGATCGGGATCGGGGTGGGGCACTGTCCAGGCGAGGCGGAGGCGGGTACCACGCGAGATAGCGTTCTTATCGGTAGTTCTTGGGTCGAATGGCCGGATTCGTCCGGCGGTAGGGACCGAAGGAAGCATCCGGGTGCAACCGCATCTGGCATCAACCCCGGAGCATCGTGATGGGAATCATCAAAGTTGTCCGCTGGACGGCATACGTCGAAGCGACACTGTTCATCCTGCTGCTCGCCGCAGTCGTGATTCAGGCCACCGGGCATGGGTCGTTGCCCGCAGCGATTGTCGGTTCGATGCACGGCACGGTGTTCACCTTCTACATCGTCCTCGTGCTGGTTGCCCGGTTCAAGGTGAACTGGAAGTGGAGGACGACGGCCGCCATCCTGTTGATCGCCTGCGTTCCGGGAGGTGGGTACGTTGTCGACCGGTACGCCTTCAAGTACGAGCCGAGGGCCAAGCGCCCAAGGTCGAGGTCTCGTCGAGGTGCCGGGGGTGACTCGAGTGCGGCTACGGAGGCTGGTCGGAGTGCAGGGGCTGGTTCGCATGGGGAGGGTGGTTCGGTTCAAGGGCGGGGGACGGTCGAACATACCGCCGTTGATCAGGGCTGAAGAACTGTTAGAAGGCTCCGCTGAGCCGCAAATCAAATGTACTCCCCAGTGACTGTCATACCCTCCTGGAATCATTGGACACATGAGTTCGGTGGACACCAAGGAGCGATCAGGCGGTGAGCTCGATGCCGCCGGCGCCCAGGCGGCGGGTGCGGCAGCCGACGACGTGCGCCTCGGTGCCCTGTTCGACCGGGCCAGTGCCTCGCTCCATCAAGCGGTGGATGCCTTGGAGCCCGAGTGTCTCTCCGGTGCCGATGCGAAGGATCTGTACGCGTCGGTGGTCGAGGTCCTCCGGTTGGCCACCGCAGCCAAGATCGCCCTCGCCACCCGGATCGAGTCCTCTGGCATCTGGAAGCGGTCCGGGCACAAGAACGCAGCCACGCTGATCGCCGAGACCGAAGGGGTGGGGGTGGGACACGCCCGCTCCACCTTGGAGACGGGCAGGGCCCTGGTCGACGCCCCGAAGACGGCAGAGGCCCTCCGGGACGGGAAGCTGTCCGAGCCCCAGGTGAAAGAGCTGGCCGGGGCGGTGGCCGTCGATCCCGGTCGAGAAGCCGAGCTGGTCGACGCGGCAGAAGGGGGCGAGCCCATGCCCGCCCTGAAGGACCGCTGTCGCAGAACCAGGGCCCGGGCAGCAGGTGCCGATCCCGATCGCACCCTGGCCGCCATCCACGCCGATCGACACCTGCGACAGTGGATCGACGAGGAGGGGGCCTTTTGCCTGCACGGTCGCTTCACCCCCGACCGGGGGGCCCAGTTGGCCTCGGTCCTGGACAAGGCCACCACCGACTGTTTCGACCGGGCCAGGCAACGGGGGGAAAGAGAGCCCCGGGCCGCCTATGGAGCCGACGCCCTGGTCGAGCTGTTGTGCGGGGACTCCCCCCACAAGGGAAGGCCCCGCACCGTGGTGAATATCCGGGTGGACCACGAGGCCCTGGTCAACGGGCGGGCCAGCGGGAACCAGGTCGCAGCCATCGACGGGATCGGCGAGGTCCCCGTCTCCACCATCGAGTCGTTGCTGCCCGATTCCTTCTTGAAGGTGCTCTTCTACGACGCCGACGAGCTGACCAGGATCTCCCACCCCGGGCGCACCCTCCCCGAGAAGCTCAAAACGGCCCTCGACAACGAGTACCCGACGTGCGTGGTTCCCTCGTGCGGGGCCACCCGGTTCTTGGAGGCCGACCACATCCAAACCGTCCTCGACCACGGTCCCACCCAGTTCAACAACCTGGTCCACTTGTGCCATTTCCACCTCGGGCTGAAGACCAACGCCGGCTACGTCGTCTACCGAGACACCCTGGGCACCTGGCACTTCGACCCACCGCCACCGTTTCGAGACGAACCCGACCTCGGGGGCGAAGCCGGCGGGGGGCTCCATGACCACATCGGTGATGGCGGCCACCCACCGAGCCAGAACGAGACCGATCCGACCACCGGACGAGGATCGGGGGCCGACCAGCCGGGACCTACCTCCACACGCCGGACCGGACGACCCAAGAAGCAGGGTTCACGACGCAGGTCCACATCGAGGGACGATGCCGCCCCGGGTGAGTCGCCGCCCCTCTTCGAGCTGGGCGAGTAGCGCGATCAGCTAAGCCAACGAAGCTGGATGCCAGATCAACCAGGTAGATCCGTCGAAACCCGGTGACCTGGTCGCGTCGAAAACCGGGACAAAATTCCCGCTCAGGCTGGGATGTCGCGAACCGGCGGCTTGGTGACCTTGCCGGATCGAATGCAGGACGTGCACACGTGTACCCGACGGGGGGACCCGTCGACGAGGGCACGAACCCGCTGGATGTTCGGATTCCACCGACGCTTGGTACGACGATGGGAGTGACTGATGCTCATACCGAACGACGGCTTCTTGCCGCAGACCTCACACACCGCTGCCATGACGCGTCGACTTCCTTCCAAATCCTGTGGGAACGGCGATAAGGTTAGCATCCTGCACATGGGGGCCTTGGAGACGCTCAGCGCATCGGACCTGCGAAGGTCGATCAGCGCCTATCGCGATGCCCTTCGTGCCCATCAGGAAGTCATCAATCGCCTCAACGTCTACCCGGTGCCCGACGGCGACACGGGAACCAATATGGCATTGACCCTGGAAACGGTGGTTGCCGACCTCGCTGAGCTCTGGGGCGACTCGACGGACGATGGGTCGGGTGATCCCCGCGCCGATGCCGACCTGCCTGATCTCCCCACCACATGCAAGGTCATTGCCCACGGCTCCCTGATGGGTGCCCGGGGAAACTCAGGGGTGATCCTGTCCCAGCTCCTCCGGGGCATCACCGACGAGCTCGGCGGCTTACCCGGGAAGGCGGGCGCCATCGAGGTGGCCCGAGCGCTGACCACGGCCAGTGAGCTGGCTCGTCAGGCTGTCATGCGACCGGTCGAAGGGACGATTCTCACCGTCGCCGCCAGCGCGAGCGAAGGGGCGACCGCCGCGGCAGAACAAGGGAAGTCGCTGCTCGACGTGCTCGACGCCGCCCGTTCGGCCGCGGCGGACGCGCTGGCTCGGACACCGGAGCTGTTGCCGGTGCTGGCCCAGGCCGGAGTGGTCGACGCCGGGGGAGCGGGCTACCTCCTCCTCTTCGACGCACTGCTCTTTGTGGTGGACGGTCGACCTATTCCCGAGCCACCTGAGCTTTCCGACAATTTCGATACGGCCATCGCAGCGACCCACGGAGCGGACGGTGAATCGGCCGAGGACATCCAGGCGGCGGTGTTGGCCGGCTTGCGGTACGAGGTGATGTACCTCCTCGAAGCGCCCGATGAGACCATCCCATCGTTCAAGGAGGTATGGGCCGGCATCGGGGACTCCATCGTCGTGGTGGGCGGCGACGGCCTCTGGAATTGTCACATCCACACCGATGACATCGGCGCCGCAGTGGAGGCTGCGCTCGATGCCGGACGCCCCCGGAAGATCCGGGTCACCGATCTGCTCGAGCAGATGGAGGAGGAACGGTGGGTTCGCGAGGGGGCGGACAATGCCGCGTGGGGTCCCTCGGACGTGCCGCCGGGCCCTGCGCCCACCACCGGGGCAGTCGCCGTGGCCACCGGTGTCGGGATCGGGCGGATCTTCCGCTCATTGGGCGTGCACCGACTGATCGCCGGTGGCCAGTCGATGAACCCGTCCACGGCGCAGATCCTCGAAGCAGTAGAGGCCCTCGGGTCCGACGAAGTGGTCATCTTGCCGAACAACAAGAACATCCGCCCGGTGGCAGAGAGGGTCGACGCCCTCACGTCGAAGACGGTTCGGGTGATCCCTACCAACAACATTGCCGAAGGGTTCGCCGCTCTGTTGGCCTACGACCCCGAATCCCACGTCGACGCCAATGCGCTGGCGATGGAGGCGTCTGCCGAGCGGGTAGTGGCCGGCGAGGTGACCCAGGCGGTGCGCGACACCGAAAGTGATGTCGGCCCCGTCAAGGTGAACGACTGGCTCGGGCTGTCGCGACGGGGGATCGAGGCAGTGGCCGACACCATGTCGGCGGCGGCTTGTTCGCTCCTGGACGCGCTGGTTACTGACGAACACGAACTGGTCACCATCATCGAGGGTGAAGGGTCCGGCGCTGCCGACACCCGACGGATCACCGAGTGGCTCCGCGACAATCGTCCAGGTGTCGAAGCGGAGGTTCATCAGGGCGGCCAGCCCCTGTACCCCTACCTCTTCTCCATCGAGTGACCAAGCCGGTAGCCTCATCGTCCGGAAAGAGAGCCGGACCGGCGAAAGCCGGCGGAGCCGGAGCCGCGAAAGCTGGGGGAGATGGACCGGCGAAAGGTGGCGGAGCCGAAGCGGCGAAGACGCGCGGTGCGAGAGCCGCGAAAGCTGGGGGCGACGGTCCTGCGAAACTCGGCGGGACTGGCGGGACTGGCGGGACTGGCGAGACGAAGACAGGGGGGTCCGTCGGGGCCGGGGCTGGAAAGGCCGGCGCGACCGGATCGGGCACCGCACATATTCCCGGACGGAAGCTGCGCCAGCTCGATGAGCTCCCCGTCACCGTCTTGGACAAAGTGGGGACGGCATCGGCCAGGGAGCTGGCCGAGTTGGGGATCGAGACCGTTTTCGATCTGCTCACGTACTACCCACGGCGCTACATCGACGGGACTCGGCTGGCCCCTCTGAGCGAGCTGGCCGAAGGTGAGAGGGCGTCGGTCCTGGCCACGGTGCGCCGAGTCAATCGACCCCCCTCCGGCCGCTATCGACGCGGTCCCACCCGAGTGGAGCTCGACATCACCGACGGCACAGGCGGCTCCAAGGTGGTGTTCTTCAACCAAGCCTGGCGGGCCAAACAGCTCCCTGTCGGCACACTGGCGCTGTTCTTCGGAAAGCTGGGGACCTATCGGGACAACCGCCAAATGGTGAACCCGACGGTCGAGGTGGTCCGGGCCGCGGGC
>DASXMT010000380.1:0-3235 GCA_036495505.1 Acidimicrobiales bacterium
CTCTCTAGTCCGCTCAATCGGACGGAGTGGTGCACGGGAAGCGAAGTTCGGTGAGATCCCGACGCTGTCCCGCAACGGTGAAGCCCCATCGTGGGGACGAGCCCGGCCGACTGCCGTGCATCGACGACAAGGTCCTCGGAGAAGGACGGTTCGTGTGCCGCCAGGACCGGCGGCACGGGATCCAGCCTCTCCTCGGGGATAGTCCCGAGGAGGACGGCATATGGGATCCAGGTTGGGTCAGCTCCGAATGGTCGGACGCTCCCTCACGCGGGCAGAGCGTTGGCGGCTGGGGGCAATGGGCCTCGTGATCATCGGCGTCAACCTGGCCGGTTGGGGTCTGTTCATCACCGAGGTGCTTCCCAGCCATTTTCACTACAAAGGGCTGGGCATCGGGATCGGCCTAGGTATCACGGCCTGGACGCTGGGGATGCGCCACGCGTTCGATGCCGACCACATCTCGGCCATCGACAACGTGACCCGCAAGCTGATGGCCGATGGCAAGCGTCCGCTGGGAACCGGGTTCTTCTTCGCCATCGGCCATTCGACCATCATCGTTATCGTCGGGGTCGGATTGTCCATCGCGGCCAAGGCTGTCTTCGGCGCCATCGTCAATCCCAACTCCACCTATGAGAGCCTCGGTGGGGTCGTCGGCACCTCGATGGCCGCCGGATTCCTGTACCTGATCGCCCTGCTGAACATCATCGTCCTGGCCGGAATCGTCAAGGTGTTCCGGGACATGCGACGGGGGATGTTCGACGAAGAGGAGCTGGAGAGGCAACTCCAGTCCCGGGGCCTCATGTACCGGTTCTTCGGGCGGTTCATGCGATCCATCAACCACACGTGGCAGATGTTCTTCGTCGGTCTCGTGTTCGGCATCGGGTTCGACACGGCCACCGAAGTCGTGCTGCTGTCGGCGACGGCGGCGGCGGCTACCGAAGGGCTTCCCTGGTACGCCGTGCTGACCATGCCACTGTTGTTCGCCGGGGGCATGATGTTCTTCGACAGCATCGACGGGCTCTTCATGAACTTCGCCTACGGGTGGGCCTTCGCCCGACCCGTGCGCAAAGTTTATTACAACCTGGTCATTACCGGGCTATCCATCGCCGCCGCATTCATCATCGGCACCATCGAGATCATGGGAGTGTTAACCAGCGAGCTGCATCTCCATGGCTGGTTCTGGGACACGATGGCCAACTTTGACATCAACAAGGCCGGATTCATCATGGTCGGGCTCTTCCTGGTGATCTGGGTGGTGGCCGTTGCGGTGTGGAAGTACGGCAATGTGGAGCACCGGTGGGAGCGAGCGGCCGAGTCAGCGCGGGTGTCCAGGGGCCACTGAGTCGCCACGGCTGAAGGCAGGCCGGTGCTCGATGGGGATCCGACCCCGCCCCCTGAACGGTGGGAAGCCTCGCCCTACCGGTCGAGCTCGGATGGCGGGCGTGGACCCAGGTGGTGGCGCCCGACCCGGTACCAGAGGAAGAGTCCCACGAGGCCGACGAGCAGCCAGGGCACGTGTACGAGTGAGACGGTCGAGCCGGTCGCGGCCGCCACCAGAGCGATGACGACGATGAGGGGGATGAGCCGTCGTCTACGCCGTACGGGCTCCGGCGCGGGTTCGGATTCCAGCCGAGGCAGATCATCGAACAAGCCTTGGAGGTCGCTTCGCTTCTTCGCCTCCATGGCCTGTTCCAATCGCGCCTGGAACTCGGCCTGGTCGAGTCGACCGTCGGAGAAGTGGCGGCCCAGCCTGTCGGCCACCTCGCTCCGTTCGGCATCCGAAGCTCTGACGTCGGCGGCGACGGGCTGGCCGCTCGTCGGGTAGGGAGGATCCCATCTGTTGCGCATGCTCTGTGTCCTCTCGGGTCGATCGCGGGTGTCGTCGGCGCTCAGCGGGCTGGGTGACGGGCCAGCAGCTCTTCCCCGACCGAGTACGGGGATCCCTCCTCGGGGATCAGCAGCCATGCCGCCAGGTAGAGCGGGATGGCGACGCCACCCAGGAAGGCGAGGGCGACGAACCCGATGCGGATCAGGCTGGGGTCGAGATCGAAGTAGTCGGCCATACCCGCAGCGACACCGGCCACCATCCCACCCTGACGGTTCCGGTACAGATGATGGCCGGGGACGGGCACCGATAGTTGCGGGCCGGGACCCGAGGGGTCCGATTCCGCCCCGGCGGGATCGGCACTGGTGGGATCGGCTGGGGCGCTGTGAGCGGCGGCGGTGTTCATGCCACCAGCTTGCGGGGTCCGACGGTCGAACTAAATCGGGCATGACCCTGGTCGGACCCCGACTCGGGCTCACCGGAGTCAGGGTGATCCCGGAGGGCTCTTGAGCCTGCAGTGCGCGATCATCGGGTATCGCTGAATTGACCGATTCCGAGGCCACCGTGCCCAAGGGTCCCGCCCCAGCGGCGGCGGCTGACCCGAGCACCCGTCCGTGTCGGACCTCAGGGGGGGCCCCCCACGGCCCCTGGGGTCGGTGGGGGGGACGACCCCGACACGGCGGGCGTGGCCGGAGCCGCCACCGACATCTCCGGGGCCCGGTTCGCCGAACGGGCGACTCGCGGGTTCTTGGCGGGGTCTGTGGTGGACTGGCCGCGGCCACCGGGATCGACGTCACCCTGGTCCGGATCGCCTTCATCCTCCTGGCCCTGGGCAGCGGTGTGGGTGTCCTCGTATACGCCTTGGCCTGGCTCTTGGTTCCCCTCGAAGGGGAGGCCACCAACATCTTTGCCAGGGTCGTCGCCGATCGCCGGGGCATCAGGTTGGTCATTGCCATCCTGCCCGCACTTGTGGTCGTGCAGTTGGTGGCCGGCACCCTCCGCATCGGCTTCGTCGGGTCGTTCACCTGGCCGTTGTTCCTGGCCGCAGGCGCTGCCCTTCTCGTCTGGCGCAATGCCAGCGAGCGCGAGAAGGCATGGATCAATGACGATCTGGTCCCACTGCTGCACACGGGGGCTGAACGTGGGCGCCGTTGGTCGTTGGCGGGACGGGTCATAACCGCGGTCGTGCTGGGAATTGCCGGCCTCCTGGTCCTTGTGCTGGGCCACCCCACCGGCGCGGCGTTGCGACCAATTGGGGGGGCCGTACTGGTCATTGCCGCAGTCGTGGTCGCCTTCGGGCCGTGGTGGCTGGGCTTGGCGCGAGACCTGCTCTCGGAACGACAAGCACGAGCGCTGGCCGAAGAGCGCACGGAGATGGCGGCCCACGTGCACGATTCCGTCCTCCAGACACTG
>DASXMT010000381.1:0-1787 GCA_036495505.1 Acidimicrobiales bacterium
CCGAGCCGGGCCAGCCCGAGCGGTTCGACTACGAGTACACCCGCAACGGGACGGCCAACCTGTTCATGGTCTCCGAGCCGCTGCTGGGCTGGCGCGCCGTCCGTGTCACCGAACGGCGGACGGCGGTGGACTTCGCCGAGGTCCTGCGTTGGCTGGTGGAGGAGGTGCACGAGGAGGCGGAGGTGGTGGTGTTGGTGATGGACAACCTGAACACGCACAAGCTGGCCTCGCTGTATGAGGCGTTCCCGCCGGAGCAGGCCCGCCGGATCGCCGAGCGATTGGAGATCCACCACACGCCGAAGCACGGCAGTTGGCTGAACATGGCGGAGATCGAACTGTCGGTGTTGTCCCGGCAGTGCCTCGGCCGACGGATCGAGACGAGGGACGAATTGGAGCGGGAGGTAGCGGCATGGGAGGAGGAGCGGAACGAGCGGGGTGTCCCGATCCGATGGCGTTTCACCACGGCGGAGGCCCGAATTAAGCTCCGCCGGCTTTACCCAACGGTTTGAGATTGGCGGACTACTAGGCTATGTCGGAAAACCCTCACCCGGAACAGAGTCGCAGATATCGCTGGATGAATGCCATCTTGATCATGCCCCCGAAGTTCTTCGCCGTCTTCTCGAAGCGTGAGAAGACCCGGCGGCATTCCTTCAGCCAGCCGATCAGGCACTCGACGATGCTCCGCTTCCGGTATGCCTCGCGGTCGAACTTCACGACCCGGGCCTCGCGGCCCTCGTTCTCCTTCGACGGGATCACCGGCGTCATGCCCAGATCGAGCAAGTATTCGTCGATCCAGTCGGCCCGGAATCCCTTGTCGCCGGCCAGCGCCAGGGGCCACGCGATCGGCTCGCCATCGCCATCCACGACCCGCCCCTCGGCGCCCTCCAACAAGGGGACCAGGCCCGTCGTCTCGTGCGCCTGCCCGGGCGTCAGATGGAAGTCCAGGGGATGGCCATGACCGTCGCACAGCAGATGGATCTTGGTCGAGAAGCCGCCGCGGGAACGCCCCAGGGCGTGATCCGCGGGCTCCTCGGGATCGTCGCCCTGGCCGCCCCCGCCGGCACATCGGGCGGCGCGGACCACGGTGCCGTCGATGCACCACAACTCGCGGTCGACCAGGCCCGCGTCGATGCCGGCCGACCGCAGTCGGGAGAGGATCGCGTCGAGCGTCCCGTCGTCGTTCCAGGTGTCGAAGAGGTCCCAGACGGTGGCCCAGGGGCCGAGCTCCGTGGGCAGGTCGCGCCAGGGGGCGCCTGTGCGGAGGATCCAGAGGATGCCGTCGAGGATCTCGCGTCGATCGCGCCTGGGGCGGCCCGTGCGAGCGGGCGGGGGGAAGAGGTCCTGGACGAGCTCCCATTGATGATCCGTGAGTCGGTGCCGCACCATCGTGACGCTGCCCCCTTGATGTGTGCCTGTACACACAATTCTGGGAGGCAGGTCAATCGTCACGAGGCGAGAGCGGTTTTCCGACATAGCCTAGCCGTCCAGTGGTTCCCCGACGATGAGATCATGGTCACCGGCGACAGCGCCTACGGTGGCAAGAGCGTCCGCGGCCATCTGCCGCCGAAGGTTCACCTCATCAGCCATGTCCATCCCAAGGGGGCGCTCTCTCGTCCCGCGCCCCCCAAGGCGGAAAAGACCAGGGGACCGGCCCGCAAGAAAGGGGAGCGTTTGCCCGGCATGGGGCCGTGGGCCGACGATCCGAAACAACCCTGGACCGAACTGTCGTTCGATCAATTCGGCTTCCATGCCACGGTGGCGGTCAAGACGATCGAGGCCATGAACTA
>DASXMT010000382.1:0-3811 GCA_036495505.1 Acidimicrobiales bacterium
TCTGAGGTCATGGGCTGACCCCTTCCGGTAAAGAGAGCCCAGGGACGGTTAAGGAGTAGCACCGATGATTCGGGCAGGCCAACCTGACAGTTGAAATGGGAGACCATCGATGGTCTGGGTCTGATTTTGTCACTGCGGCCACAGTGTCATCACCCTCTTCCAGCGGGTCGCATCTGTACCATAGACATGAGAATCGCGACGGCCTGATCGGCTTGGTGAACGTAGCGTGGCAAAGATCGAGCCACGCCTTGATCCTGGATATCGTCATTGCCAGTTCGGCCCGAGGCGCGGCGTCGGCACTGAACTGGTTCTTGTCGTCCTCCAAACCGAAGCAATCGGCTGCGAATGGCTGCATCTCGATTGCGAAGATCACCTTCGTCGGTCGGGTTGACGTACGCTGTGATCACCTCATTGTGGGGGGGGACCCAGAGGTAGGAGTCCGCAGTGGGTTGTACAACGAAGACGGAGAATAAGTGAAAGGCGCTGCCGGGCCCGTTCTTGCATTCCTGGCTGCCTGCGCCTTCGCTATCGGCACCGTGCTCCAGCAGAGGGGCACTCTCGACACGACTGAGCAGAGGGGCGACTCGCCCTGGCTGATCCAGATTCTGCACAAGCCAGTGTGGTTGGCGGGGATGGTCCTTCAGTCGGCGGGCTGGGTTCTCCAAGCCGTTGCCCTCGACAAGGGACCACTCATGGCCGTTCAGGCGATCACAACGCTGAGCCTTGTCATTGCCCTTCCCTTTGGGGCGTGGCTTACCCATCAATACATCGACCGCATGGTGGTCTTAGGTGCAGTGGCCATAGCGGTTGGACTCGTCTTATTCCTCTCTGTCGGATCGCCCAAGGGCGGGACCACGCATCCGAGCGCCCAGACCTGGTGGGTGGCCTGCCTGGCCATCCTGGTTCTGGTCCTGGCCACGGCAGGATACGGTCGACGACGTCAGGGTGCCGCCCGAGCACTGCTTTTCGGGTCGGCGGCGGGATTTGGCTTCGCCCTCCAGACGACCGTCACCAAGACCTTCGTCACCCAGGTTGGGAGTGGAGTGCTGTCCCTCCTTGCTGACTGGTCGATCTATGTGCTTGTTGTCACGGCAGTCACCGGATTCGTCCTCCAGCAGTCCGCCCTCAAGACGGGCGTACTGGCTCCAGCCATGGCGTCGGGCAACGCTGTCAGTCTCTTTGGCGGAGTCTTCTTGGGTGCGGTTGTCTATGGCGAGAGACTGGGCCATGGCGACGGCCACCTGGTCCCGGCCATCATCGGTCTGGCCCTGGCCGTCGTAGGTATCGTCCTGTTGGCTCGCGCTCAAGGGCCCGCCTCTGCAGAGCCGCGAAGAGGTGACGGCTACCCTTCTGCCGTCCCGGCTTCGTGATTCGCGGGGCAAGGGTGGGAGCTGATCATCGAAGCTGTCTCATCAGTTGCTTGCGGAGACCAGGCCATGACGGACCGGTCAGCCCGTGAGCTGGGGTGACCTCGCAGTCGTCGCTGCGATCATTGTGCTCTGGGCCGCAGTGTCCGGTCGGGCAGAGCGGCTCGGCATCACTGCACCCATGGTATTCGTGATCATCGGTCTTGCCCTTGGGGGAGAGCAAGCTCTTCACATCACCTTGTCGGCATCGACCATAAGGGTCGGTTCCGAGTTGACACTGGTGATGGTCCTCTTTGCCGATGCGGCGAGGGTCCGTGTTTCATCGATTCGACAGGACATTGGCATCCCAGCGAGATTGTTAAGCATTGGGTTGGCCTTGACGATCGGCCTCGGCGCCCTCACAGCTCATTTGATATTTGGGTCATTGGGTCTGTGGCTGGCTCTGCTTGTTGCCTTGTGTTTGGCGCCCACTGATGCCGGTTTGGGAGCGGGAATCGTGACCAACGCTTCGGTGCCAAGTCGGGTGCGCAGAGCAATCAACGTTGAGAGTGGCCTCAACGACGGAATCGTGGCCCCTCTCGTGTCTCTCGCCGTTGCCGTTATAGCCGGCCAGAGCCATGAGAAGTCGGCCTCGCTGCTGCACGGTGTTCGTGAGATCGGTCTCGGTGCTCTTGTCGGAGTGGGTGGGGGCCTCGTGGTCGGCTGGCTGCTCACCGTTGCGGTGCGGCGTGGCTGGACAGAGCAGGGAGCGGTCGGCGTTGCGACAATCGCTGCTGCACTAGGGTCGTATGCCTTCGCCGTGTCCATCGATGGCAACGGATTCGTGGCCGCATTTCTGGCTGGGCTCTGTTTCGGCATCTTCCGACACCGCATGGGACCCCGGGTGTTGGAGCTCACTGAAGGCTCGGGGCAGTTGCTGGCGTGCCTCGTCTGGTTCGGTTTCGGAGCAGCGATGTTGCGACCAGCGATTTCGAGCCCGGTCGTCTTGCGCTCACTGGTGTACGCGGTCATCAGCCTCACCCTGATTCGAATGGTACCGGTCGCCATCGCCATGATTGGTACCCGACTCGGGGCTCCCACAGTCGCCTTCATGGGCTGGTTCGGGCCCCGCGGGTTGGCGTCGGTCATATTCGCGTTGCTGGCCTCGGACCAGTTGGGTGAAAAGGCTTCCACGGTGCTGACCGCCGTGTCGATCACGGTGGCGCTGAGCGTACTTGCCCACGGGCTGAGCGCGAACGTCCTCATTGATCGCTACGCCAAACTCGTGGCATCCCACGGACCCGACCATCCCCTAGGAGTGGAGATGCACGTCCCAGCACCGCGAAGAACGTTCGGCTCCGTTGGGCCCGTGGACAGGTCCGATTGACTTCAAGGATCGGTCACGTAGGGGTCCAGGTGCATTGGCCCGGGTCGACACTGACCTCCGCCGGGGGCCGGATCTCCATCAGGCATCATGACTCCGAGCCGGCCAGCGGGTCGATGCCCCGGGCGATGGCAACCAAGTCGCCGACCGAGATGTCCCGGGCCCGACGTCGCTCGGCGGCAGTCAGGTTCCCGTCTGGGACCAGTAGCCGCAGGCCACGCGGATGGATCTGGAACTCCAGCGGGGTCGAGAGTTCCAGTGCTTCACCGTCGACGCCGGCGTAAGCCTTGCCGGACCGAGACCGGACCTCGAAGTGGGTGGCGGTGAATTCGTGCCAGTACTGGCTCCGGCGGCGTTGGCCCAGTGCCGAGAGGGCAAACACCTGGGCCGCCTCGCTCCCCGACCTTGCCGAGATAGCGACAACCCCGAGCGTTCCGGTGTCCAGCCTCCGGCGCTGCGATGCATCGAGGGTCGCGCCCATGACATAGGGGTTGTTGGACACCTGGATCAAGAAGGCACCGTCTACCTGGACGCCACTTGACCCCGTGAACTGGAGGTCGAAGGGCTCCTGTGTGCGGCCCAGCATCTCCGGCAACAGGGCCTTGGTGGTCTCCGACTTGGCTTCGCGGTATCCCTCCTGCTGCACGATCGTGGCATAGATGCCAAGGGACACATTGTTGACGAACAGTCGATTCCCCACGGTGGCGTAGTCGATGCGACGTTCGATGCCGTCGCGAAAAGCATGGAGGCTGAGCCGAGGATCCTCCCGGTCGATCCCGAGGTCCAGCGCGAAGTGGTTTCGCGTCCCCGCCGAAACGCATACGAAAGGAAGGTCGTGCTCGATGGCGATGGAAGCGACAAGGGCCTGGGAGCCATCACCTCCGGCCATGCCCAGACAGTCGGCCCCGCCGGCGATCGCGTCCCGTGCGAGCTGTTCGAGGTCGAGGCCGTGGTCGAGCATGACCACCTCGACTCCGAGATCCCTGGCCAGGTCGACAAGACCGAACCTCGTCACCTTTCCCCCGCCCGACCACGGATTGCAGATCAGTACCGGGTGCTGAGGGCGTTTGACCGACACCGG
>DASXMT010000383.1:0-2725 GCA_036495505.1 Acidimicrobiales bacterium
GGAATGGTCAGGGCGAGTGCCCTGACAACCAGAGCCCCGTTGCGCTACTGGGTCCCGCACCCGCCCTGACCATTCCGGCCACATTGACCATGCCCACCCAACAGCCGGGCACGGCCAAGCGCCTCACGGCGTGAGAACAGGACCTTCGTCGGCCGGCTCTCCCCGACGATGGCACCTTCGTGGTGGAGCGGGCCCTGGCCCAGGGGAGCCCGGCCGGGGCCGGGCCGGCGTGGCGCGGCTCGGCGGGGACAGCCGGTGCCCGTCGTCCGATTTCCGGGCGAGTACTGAATCCCACTCTCGTCGTCCCGAGCGAAGCCGATACGCTCGGTCCGGTGCGCCGGCCGGGTGCACCCGAACGAAGGGGAGCCCATGACCGAGCAGATGGGGCACGGCGTCAAACAGCGGGACCTGATCAAGATGACGCCCGAGGAAGTCGATGCCTTCATCCATGAGCGTCGTCCCATGACCATGTGCTCGATCAACCACGACGGCTCCATCCACGCCGTAGCCATGTGGTACGGCTTCTTGGACGGGGCGGTGGCCATCGAGACCAAGGCCAAGGCGCAAAAGGCCCAAAACCTGCAGCGGGATCCCAGGCTCACGTGCATGTTCGAGGACGGCGACTACTACGAAGAACTGCGAGGGGTGGAGCTGGTGGGCCGGGCCGAGGTGATCGACGATCCCGAGCGCATGTTCGAGCTCGGGGTCAGCGTGTTCGAGCGGTACTACAACCCCTACACCGAGGAGCTCCGCCCCTTCGTCGAGACCATGCTGCACAAGCGGGTGGTGATCAAGCTGCATGTGGATCGCGTGGTGTCGTGGGACCACCGCAAACTGGGTATGCCTTCCACGCGACCCTGAATATCCCTGGCCCCCGCCGAGCGCTGCTCGGAGTCGAGGAGGAAGTGTGCCCTACCATTCGATGAGCGACGACGAGCTCCGGGCCTTTCTGACCAGCGACCCGCCCCACACCGGCAAGCTCGCCACCGTCCGGTCCGACGGCCGGCCACACGTGGCCCCGATCTGGTTTGCGCTCGATCCCTCCGCTGGAGGTGGCCTCGGCGACCTCGTCTTCAACACCGGCGAGGACACGGTGAAAGGGAGGACGCTCCGCCGCGATCCCCGAGTGTCACTGTGCGTCGACGACGAGACGCCACCGTTCTCCTTTGCCACGGTGGAAGGGACAGTGACCATCAGCGAGGACCTCGATGAGCTCCGTCACTGGGCCGCGATCATCGGTGGCCGCTACATGGGGGCCGACCGGGCCGAGGAGTACGGCGCCCGGAATGGCGTGGCCGGTGAGCTCTTGGTCCGCCTGCACCCGAACCACGTCGTCTCGGCCGCCGACATGGCCGAATAGTTCACGCAACCGCAACCGGCATGGCGCCACGGTGTCTCGTGCTGATAGACGTGTGCCAACAGGAGGGGAGCTCATCATGATCTTGGACCGATTTCGACTGACCGACCGCGTTGGCATCGTGACCGGTGCCGGACGAGGCATCGGAGCCGCCAGCGCGGTGGCGCTGGCCGAGGCGGGCGCCGACGTGGTGATCGCAGCCCGCAGCGAGGACCAGCTGGCCAAGGTGGCCTCCCGCGTGGAGGCGGCCGGTCGCCAGGCGGTGGTCGTCGTGGCCGACCTGAACGACCTCGATGCAGTGGCCGGCCTCGTCGACTCGGCCCGTGAAGCGTTCGGCCGGCTCGACATCGTGGTCAACAACGTCGGGGGGTCGATGCCCCAGGCCTTCGCCGAGACCTCGCCGGCCATCATGGAAGCGGCGTTCCATTTCAATGTGGCCACCGCCCACGCCTTACTGGGGCCGGCCGTGCCTCTCATGCTCGAGAGTGGTGGCGGCTCGGCCGTCAACATCTCCTCGGTCGTGGGTCGCATCGCCGGTCGGGGCTTTGCCGCCTATGGCACGGCCAAGGCGGCACTGGCTCACTACACCCGCCTGGCCGCGGCCGACCTCTCCCCGCGGATCCGGGTGAACGCCATCGGGGTGGGCTCGGTGGCCACCTCGGCCCTCGAGATCGTGACCCAGACCCCCGAGCTCCGCTCGGCCATGGAAGAGGCGACACCCTTGCGCCGCATCGGCGATCCCGAAGACATCGCCGCCGCCGTCGTCTACCTGAGCTCACCGGCTGGCGCGTTCATCACCGGCAAGGTCCTCGAGGTCGACGGTGGTCTTCAGGTCACCAACTTGGATATGGGGCTTCCCGACCTGTAGGGCTTGCTTGCTCAGTCCTCGTGTGCATCAGTGGGTCGAACCGGTTCATCGAGTTGAGCCGGTGGTGCCTGGTCGACTACTGGGCGATGACTGCGGGGCGCACCCCCAGGACCACCTGGTGAGCTGCAGGGCATGACCCTCGAGGGGAAGTTCTTGTCGATCATCGGTTGATCGAGGGTTCGGGGTGCGAAAGGCACTTCGTTCCGCAGTCAGGCGCGCTTCTTCGGACGACTGGAATTCCAACGTCGCTTGCATGGGCGCTCCCGATCGGCAGCGTCTCAGGCTCTGCGGCTAGACGGAGGCGATAGCCCCCTGATTGGCTTCGCCCAGGTAGCGGTCGAGGACCTCTTGTTGGGCCTCACTGGCTGCTCCCGACCAACCCACCTGGCCCCGGGTGAGGATGATGCAGTGGTCAGCGAGTTGGAGGGCCCGGTGCACGAACTGTTCGATGAGCACGATGGTGATCCCGGACTTGCGGGCCACGTCCAGGCTCACCATCG
>DASXMT010000384.1:0-2032 GCA_036495505.1 Acidimicrobiales bacterium
ACGGTGTCGGGCGGGACGTCAGCCAAGAGCTGGTTCACCAGCTCATCGACCTCTGCCTCGGCATCTACATCGCTACGCGCCACATCGGTCGTCGTCACGTGTTCCTCCTCAAGCGGGTCACGGCCCCTGAGCTTACGGTGCGGGGTCGAGATGCCCGGGCGTGCTGCCATCTGGAGGCCCGAACCCCGCTGACCAGGGATGGCTGCGACCAGTTCCTATGAGTTGCCGCCGAGATGCACCGAGGGTGGCCTCCCCCGGGCGGCCGCCCACGATATTTCTCCCGTTCAGGACTACCATCCCCGTATCGCGCGCTATGGGGGGCGCGGCCGACTTCGGGGGGCCCGTGGCTGAAGATACCGGCACAAAGCCGTTGACGGCACGTCTGCACATAACCAGGCGCGGCGTCCAGATCGCGCTGGGCGTGTTCTGGATCATCGCCGCCGGGCTGAAGTTCCAACCCAGGATGTTCGGAACGAGCTTCGTCGCCATGATGATCGACCCCATGGCCGCCGATCAGCCCGGTGTCCTCTCGTCGTCGATCACCCACATTGGCAACTTCTTGTCCCACGAGGTTGCCATGTGGGTGACCCTGTTCGGGTTGGTCGAGCTGGCCATCGGGGTAGGGCTCCTCTTCAAGCGGACGGTCAAACCGGCGTTGATGCTCTCGTTCGCGTGGGCCGTCGGGGTGGCGTGGTTCGGAGAGGGCTTCGGCATGGTGTTCACGGGACACTCCTCTCCGCTGACCGGAGGGCCGGGGGCTGTCTTTCTGTACGGCGTCATCGGCGCGTTGGTGTGGCCATCTCCTGAGCGAGCTCGGAGCGAGCGGCGAACGGGCGTGGCCTCGTCGGCCGCGGGGATGGGACCGTTCGGGGCCATCGGAGCCAGGGCGGTATGGGCGGCGCTCTGGGTGTTCGAAGCCATCTTGTGGATGTTCCCCGCCAACCGCACCCCGAATTCCATCCACGATCAGCTGAGCAACACTGCCAGTGGGGAGCCGGGCTGGTACGCCCACTTCTTGAACTCGTTGGGCCACGCCTTCGTGGGAGCGGGCGCGCCAGTGGCCGTGATCCTCGCCGCCACCTCCCTGGTCATCGGCATCGGACCGTTGGTCAGTCGCCGTGCATCCATCTTCATCGGGCTCGGCATCGGTCTTGCCCTGTTGTATTGGTTGACCGGCGAAGGGGTGGGCGCATTGATGACGGGCATGGGAAGCGACCCGGCCAACGGGCCGGTGGTTGTGCTCTTGGGCCTCGCCATCCTCCCCACCATTCCTGACCCGGCCGACGCGCCGGTGCCGGCCGCCCGCGTCTTCTCGCAACATCCGGCATGGGCCACCCTCGGGGTCATCGGCCTGGCCGTGGTTCCCGCTGCCGTCGCCGTGGTCCCCGCCACCCCGATCGCCACGGCCGCATCGACGGCCCCCCATCCGTCGTCGACCACCACCTCCTCGGCGTCCGGCTCGACGCCCGGCATGTCGATGCCCGGCTCAACCGGGTCATCCGGGTCGACGTCAGACGGCTCGAAGTCGAACGGAACCTCATCCATGAAGGGCATGGCCCCGACCACCAACATGGCCGGCATGGCCGGACTGGGTGTGACCGACCCGAATTGGAAGTACACGGGTCCGCCACTGCCCGATGGGGAGCAGTCCCTGTTGACCTCGGTCGGAAACGCCACCGACGAGGGGCACGCCATGCAGACTCCGAACTGCGCGGCGACACCCACCGCAGCACAGACGCTCGGAGCAGTGCAGTACGTACAGGCGACGACCTCGGCGGTAGCCAAGTACAAAGAGCTCAGCGTCGCCCTCGCCGACGGCTATGTCCCCATTACGTCGACCGCCTACCCGGTCGTGCACTACCTCAACGTGGCCGACATGCAGCAAAAGGACATCTTGGATCCCAACCACGTTGACTCCTTGGTCTACGCCAGCACCCCGAACGGGCCGGTGCTGGTGGCGGCGATGTACCTGATGCCCGGACCAGGACCGGGCCCAATGCCCTATGGGTGTCTGGTGCAGTGGCATGCCCAT
>DASXMT010000385.1:0-3854 GCA_036495505.1 Acidimicrobiales bacterium
CCGATCGCCCCAGACGCCGGGCTACGCGTCGGCATGTGGCGCATGGCGTATGTCCGCGGACGAATCGACTGCCTGACTTGGCCGGTGAAGTGGGGGTGGCTGCGCTTTTAGGAAGTGCCCCGGACCGCCGGGAGCGTGACACGTTGCGGCATAGCGGGACACTGTCCTCGAGCCATCGCGAGCAATCGGCCGCGCCTTGGGGAGGGGTACGAGCTTACCGAGTTCATTGACATCTTGTGTCAACACTTGGCAGACTCTGCCCAGTAGTCCCGGTCTCTGTGGACACCCGCTTCGGCCGCTCGCAAAGGGCCCAAGAGCAGGGGAAGGGGAGCAATGTTGGACGCGCGCCGTTCGGACCAGGCCCAAGATTCGGAGCTGCCTTCATGGGCGGCCTCGGTCGAACATCGACACCTCACCTCGCAAATCTTTCGAGCCTGTGCATCGCTGGCACTGATCACAACGGTCGTCGTCGTTCTGAGCGGGGTCGGGAGCGCCGGCGCCGGCTCGACCGGCGGACGCTACGAGATGGATATCTCTCACAACAGCGCCAAGACCGTCGTGGGAGAACCCGAGATCGCCATCGATCCGCACAATCCGAAGAACATCTACGTCGCATGGGCGACGTTCCCGGTGCCGGTGACCCTCACCTCGAAAGCGCCGCCCCTCTCCTGCGGTGCCGCCGTCTCCAACGACGGCGGGGCGCACTGGCACTTCGTCTCGCCTCCGGTCAACCATCTGCCCAACATCAACGGGTGCGAGGACGGCGTCGCCGTCACCGGTCCCGATGGGACCTTGTACTAATCGGGCGACTTTGCCACCTTTACCGGCATCTCCAGCGGTGGCCTCAACCTCGGCGGCAGCCTGGGGAGCATCATCGTCCATGGCCAGGACTGGGTGACGACCTCGAAGAGCTGGGGGAAGTCCTGGAGCAAGCCGGTCGAGACGATGGGGTCGGACGCCACTCGATTCGTGCGGGGTGCGGCCACCCTCCCAATCGATACCTTCGACCGGCCTTGGATCTCCGTGGACCAGGCGACGAACACCGTCTATGCCATCGGCCACAACATCGAGGACCATGACGGCTACGTCACTGCCTCGACCAACGACGCACGGTCATTCGGCCCGGTCTATCCCACCGACTCGCCAACCTATCCGCACGATTCCAACAGTTTCGGAGGCAACGTCGCCGCCTCGCACGGGATCGTGGCCACGTCCTACACGGCGTCAGCGGCACCAGGAGCGACCTGTCCGTGTGTGGTCTTCGAGACGAGCACCAACAAGGGGGGAACGTGGACCCGCCACCTCGTCCCGCTCAAGGGTGCCTCCGCTGTGCCAGGCCCGATGATCACGGCCGACCCCTTCCAGAAGGGTCACTTCGCCCTGCAGGTCTTCGACTCGACAGGGACCGCGAATCAGATCTACACCACCGACGACAGCGGGGCGACCTGGGCCGGGCCGACGCAGGTGGCCGAGTCCCCGCCGAACCAGCAGTTCAAGCCTTGGATCGCCTACGGCGCCAACGGCGACATCGCCCTCGTCTGGAGGACGTGGCACGGGGCACCGGAGACCTCGCCCTACGACGTGTGGGCAGCCATGGGACATGACCAGGGCCAGAGCCCCCCGGTCTTCAGCACACCGATGCGCATCAGCTCTGCCACCGGTTCGTACCCCAAGGGCTACATCGCCGGAGACGACATCTCGTGGATCATCCCCCAGGGCAACGCCGTCTACGTGGGGTGGGGTGACGCCAGAAGCGGTCCCGTCCAAGTCTGGATCTCCCGAGTCCCGCTCTCGGACTTCACGGTCCCTACGGGGTGACCACGTCGAAACGGGCTCCGCAATGCGAGGCCTGTGCACCGAATTCGGGCGGGCAGCCCGAACCGCCTGACCCGTCCGCTCTTGGTACCCCCGCAGCCGGTGAGCAACTCATGGTTAGTCGTAGACCAGCGTGTCCTTCATGGCAGAGTTGACACGTGTCCGCGTGCAGCCAACTGCATTGAGCACCTCAGCACGGTGCCGTCGAGTCACCGGGTCCCAGGGGGCAGAACAGGGACTCGGTCGCCGCGTCGGACGCACGGTCAAGGCACAACGTCGAGAGCTGATGGCCGCGGAGATCGAAAACATTGCCCTGGATCTCTTCGTCCGCCGAGGCTACGCAAATGTCTCAGTCGAGGATCTCGCCAGTGCCGCTGGCGTCTCCGCACGGACGTTCTACCGCTACTTCGCCACCAAAGAAGACGTCCTGACTCTCTATCCCAAGCGGCTTACAGCCTTCGTTCGCAGCGCCCTGCTGGAGGAAGCCGTCGGTCGGCCCATCTTCGATGCCTTTTCTGCCGTGTTGATGAAATTGGCCGAGTCAATGGATCTGGAGGAGCTTCGCCGTTGGTGTCGTGTCACGTCCTCCGACGGACATTCGTACGGGTCGATGGCGCTTCACGATCAGGAACTTCGAGAGGAGATGGAGCCGCTCTTTCGGGAGCGATTCGCGGGTCCATCGGCCGATTCGATGCAATTCGACCTTGCCCTCCGCGCTGGACAAACAGCGATTACGGCCGCTGCCGCGGAGTGGTTCAGTCGAGGCGGTGACTTTGTGGCCCTGGTTCAGGAGGCTCTGGACATCTTCGCTCATGGATTCACTGTCAGATCCCGCTCACGCAAGTAACACCACAGTCCTGGCGGGAAATTCTCGCCTTCGTCAATATTCCGACAGACGGCGCGAGCGTCCCATAACGCACCGGGTGTGGGTCAGCTATGTGGCGATCTCTGCGAGTACGGCTGACACGTTGTCCCGGCCACCGTTATCGACGGCCTTGTTGACCAAGTTTGCGGCCATCGAGGAGAGGTCCTTGTCGTCACTGATCATGATGCTCGCGATCTCGGTCAGCGAGAGCTCGTTCACCAGTCCGTCGCTGCAGAGCAAGAGGCGATCCCCCTCCTCGATGTCCAGTGTCGTCGCGTCGATTTCGACGTCTGGCCCGACACCGAGTGCCCTGGTGAGGATCCCGTAGTGGGGGTGCTGCGGTGCATCTTCGACTCGGATTTCGCCTCGTTCTATGAGCTGGGCTGTCAGGCTGTGGTCCTGGGTCAATTGAGTCAACTGCCCCCCGCGCCACAGGTAGGCACGCGTGTCCCCAACACTTGCCAGTGCGAGGCGTCCATCCTCGAGCAGGCCCACCGCGCACACGGTGGTGCCCATGCCCTCTAGCTCCGAATGAGCTGCGGCGCGATCCCAGATCGCCCAGTTGGCTGCTCGGATCGCCGCCGTCAGCTCCTCGGCCGAGTGTCCGCTAAAGCCGGCTCGCACCGCCCCGGCGACTGCATTCGCCGCCACCTCTCCACTTGGGTGCCCTCCCATTCCGTCCGCAATCATCGCGAGGCAGTCAGTTGCAACAATGACATCCTCGTTGTTCTCTCGAACTGGGCCTTTCTCGGTCCGACCGGCAGTCTGCAGCGTGGTCATTCTCGAATCCTCCTGGTGTCGTTCAGATTGTTGCTGTGTCGATGGGGGTTCGATCTCGATTAGAAGGTCGCGCGCCAACCCAAGTGCACGCTGGCGGAGTGTCGAGTCTCTTTCGAGTTGCCGTGCCCAGACGTCGAGCTGGTCCAGCGACGGTTCGCACATGAGCACCCGGATCTCGGCGAGCGGCATACCTGCTTGCCGCAACGCATCGATCAGTTGTGCGGATCGCAACTGGCTTGGGGAGTAGTAGCGATATCCGGAGGCGGGGTCCACTGCCGCCGGGACGATGAGGCCCTCCGCTGCGTAGGTCCTCAGGCGTTTGGCGGATAGGCCGGACCTGTCAGAGAACTCGCCTATCGGAATGAGATCCTCCACAGGAACCAAGCATGAACTC
>DASXMT010000386.1:0-6586 GCA_036495505.1 Acidimicrobiales bacterium
TGATGTGGCCTCCTCAGGGGTTGGGTGTGCGATGGACTGGGCACCGCCGGTGATCGATGCCAGCAACTGGTGGATGGCATCGACGGCATGCGGAACTGCCTCGGACACGGCAGGAGACAGCCCGATGCCGTCGCCGACATCGGCGGCTTCACACCCGACCACGAGCACACGATCCACGGTGGCGCCAAGGTCCCCGGCCATGGCCAGGACCGCCCCGGGGTCCATGCCGTGGGCGTCCATGGCGGCCAGGGTCCCACCCTCAGCCGTGTCCCCCGCCGCGTGCTCGATGACCGATACCGTCCCGGGCGGGTCGCCGCGCGACACGGCGTCGATGAGCACCACGATGTCGTATCCGTCGAGCAGTTCGTAGGCCAAATGGACACCGCGGATCCCGAAGTCGGCGACCTTGACGCCGAGGGGGACCGCGGTCGGATCGAGGCGGCCGGCCACTTCGACCCCGAAGCCATCGTCGCCCAGGAAGATGTTGCCCACTCCGGCCACCAGGACCCGGAGCTCGGCTGTCCGACCGTCGGGCTCACCGCCGTCGGTGAGGACCTCGACCTCGTCGGGATGGAAGTAGAGGTAGCGGCCGTGCCACTGGTGGAGGTCGGCGTCAGGGTCGTCGACAGCCACAGCCAGGTAGACATCCCCGGTGACGTCGTTGAACACCCCGGCGACCGATGCCGTGCGCCCGTCGACGAAGAAGTCCTGGGCGTCCGAGCGCCGTTGGGGGTGGAGCGCAACACGGGTGCCGTTGCCCACGGATAGGCCCCCGATGTCGATCGTGTCGCTCCAGGGATCGAATGAGGCGTCGACTTGTGGTTCCCACCACCTCTCATCGCTCAGGTCACCTGAGGGATCGGGACCGACCGACCGTACCGACCGGAATGTGCCGTGCAGGGCATCGAGCGCGTCGGCCCCCATGGCGTCGCATCGGTCGATGATGGCGGCCGAACGAGGATCGGTGCTCCGTGCCTCGCGCTTTTCCTCGTCAGTCAGGGTCAGCACCCTCAAGGCCAGGATCTCGTCGATCTCGGTGGCGTCGAACATGTCGCCCTCGCTCTCGGGGGCGACGACGGGATGGTCGTAGAGAATGATGGGCGAGGCCAACACCACGTCTCTGTCGCCGCCCTCGCCCACCAGCACGGGAAAGAGTCCCGAATTGGTGCAGAGATCCACAGCATCGGACGCGAACCGAGGCGGATCGAGTGAGGAGACGAACCGGCAGCGGTCGGCAGCCACGAGCACATGAGCGGCCACCAGGGAACGCCGCAGCATATCGTCGCGGCTGGCGCCTTCGTCGAACCAGTCAGTCTGGTTGTCCACGGTGACAGTGACCCGGGTGAGGGGGTAGGGGCCATCGAGGGGAACGGCCCGCACCGCCAGGCGAGCGCCGACGGGCCATCGCCGGCGAACGACCCGGCCGCGGAGGGAGCCGTCTGCGCCGATGAGCTGCTCCTCGTGGCGACTTTCGGGCAGGTCGACGGGCAGAACGCACTCGCGCTCGGCCGCCGCCTCGAGGTCGACGTCGACCAGGTCGAGCTGGTGATCGGCAGCCTCGTCGAACGAGGTCCACTCCTGGAGGCCGTCGTCGAGGTGGGCGACAGGCACGAAGCGACCGTCCCGGTGGGCCTCCACCGATCGCTGCTGCACCTGCAGCGTTCGCAGACGAACCTGCAGGCGAGCCCCCGGTCGGGTCTCGACCACGAATTCGGTTTGAGCCGTTGACGGATCCGACCGGCCGGCCGACCGGGGGGCCAGGACGCCGAACTGCCAGCGGAGTTGGTTCTTTTGCGCCGAAGCCCGGTAGGGGTACAGGACGTAGCCCTCATAGCAGACGGTGTCGGCCACTCCCTTGGCCCCGGCGAAGCGATGGTCGAGGTCGGTTGTCGACCGCCCCGCCAGATCGTCTCGTGCGGCGCTCATTCGTCCTCCCCCGCGGCTTTGAGCAAGGCGGCGATGGCCTGCTCCCATGTGGGCAGGGCCTGTTCTGCCCGGTAACGCTGCAGGCGATCGATGGTCCACCGGTCGAGGCGCAGCCACCCGCCTCCGGGGAAATAGCGGTCCATGACCTGGCGCCAGAGCGTCACCGGCAGCCGGTACCCACACTCCAGGTGCCAGGGGACCAGCTCGGCGGCGAAGCCGGCGTCGCTCTTGGTGAAAATGGTGCCGTTGAACAGGAACACCAACGGCACCTCACCGCTGTCCAGACCGTGCAGGAACTTCGATCCGGCCACATCGAAGTCGTAGGTGCACGCCATGGGCAGATCGACCACCGTCTCGCCGTCGAACCCGCTGACCATGGTGTCGACGTGGGTCCAGAGGAAGGGCCGCAGCGTATCGCCCCACCGCGACGGCTCGCCGAACAGGTCGAGGAGGCGGTCCTGCTCGAGCCGGTCGTACCGGCGGCGCTGGGGCTCGATGCGCACCTGGGTGTGCAGCGCGATGGTGTGGATCCGAACCCCGGTGGACTCGGCCAGCCGCAGGGACCACATGAGCGTGGGCACGGCGGCGTAGGGTTCCACCCGCACGCCGACGATCTCCGCGCTGAGCTCAGCCATCGACGTCCTCCCTGCCGACGGACGTTCCCCGGGACCGGAGGCGGTCGAAGTAGGCGGCCATGGCCTCATGGGCCTCGCGCCCTCCGTCGAAGCCCCGCCACAGAGTTCGGAGGTGGCCGACCAGCTCGTAGCAGGAGTCGATGGGAACGAGGAAACACTCCACGCCGGTGCCGCCCTCGTCGTCGTCGGTGCGGATCAGGGCGGCCTCGACGTCGGGCTGGAGGGTCTCGAGGACCGGATTGGCCACCACCACCTCCTGCCAATGGTCAAGGGGCAGCAGGCACTCGGTGGCCCCGCCAGGACTGGGGAAGAAGGCGGCCGTTGCCTCCATGCTCGAGTTCTCGAAGAAGAAGGCCACCGCCACCGGGATCTGGAGCGAGCTCCACTGGGACGGGGTCAGCGCGAAGTCGCGCACAGTCCGGTAGCGCTCGGGCACCGCCCGGTATCGTCCAGCCCCGGCGCCGCGGCCGGTGAACAAGAGGTAGCAGGCACGGCATGTGCACACCAGTGTGCGCTGGCCCACGTCGACCACGTGGGTGTGGTCGGAGGGGATCGACTCGGCGCACATCTCGCAGCGCTCTTCCATGGCGGCGGCCGGCGACGGCTGGCGGATGCGGGCGAGAACGCCCAGGGGACCCGCATCGTTGCCGGGGGCGAAGGACGCCGGGCCCGAGCCGTTATCGCTCCCGGTGGTGAGAGGGGAGGCGGTCATGGCCCGTGGGTGGCGCCCACCGGTTTTCGGCCCAGCCGCACCGGGGTGGGCGTCGGCGTCGTATCGCTCGCCAGCCTCACGTCGATGGCGGCGTCCGGGGCGGCATCATCGAGCGCCTGGCGCACAGTGTCGCGGAGCATCTCGGCCGTGGATCCGCAGCCACTTCCCGGTGCCGTCACCGTCACGGTCACCGTGGCTAGTTCGCTGTCCAGCGCGGACACCTCGATGCTGGCTCCTCCCTTGGTCAGCACCGGTGCCACCGATCCGATGGCCCGGGCCACCCGTTGCTCGAGCGAGTCCGGGTGCAGGTCGTGCAGGACCAAGAGGCTGCCCACCAGTTCGTCACGGCCGAGCCGGCTGATCAGGTCAGGAAGGTCGTCGGCCAGTTCCAAGGTTCGGGCCAGGCCTGCGCCGTACAACTCGGTGAGCAGGCGAACCAGCTCCTCGACCCGGAGCCATACCCGCCCCTCGGTCGCCGATCGCAGCTCGTCGAGGAGGGACTCGATGCGATCGGCGACGGCGTGCAGATCAGGCACGCCCACCTCAATCGAGGCTGGGGGCGGCGGTGGGGGAATGCAGCTTCTTCAAGGTCTTGCCCTTGCCCAGGTACATGTGGACACCGCAGGGGAGGCACGGGTCGAAACTTCGCACCGCTCGCATGATGTCGATGCCCTTGAAGTGGTCGAGGTCGTTCTCCTCGAAGATAGGGGTGTTCATCACCGCGTCCTCGTAGGGTCCGGTGGTGCCGTAGACGTCGCGAGGGCTGGCGTTCCACGGCGTCGGCGGGTATGGGTGATAGTTGGCGATCTTGCCCCCCTCGATGACCATGTGGTGGGAGAGGACGCCACGCACGGCTTCGGTGAACCCACAGCCGATGCCCTCGTCGGGTACCTCGAAGCGCTCCCACGTCTTGGTGTGCCCGGCCCGCACTTCCTCGAGGGCCTTCTCGGCGAAGTGCAGTGCCGCCGCTGCCGCGTAGGCCTGGAAGTAGGTCCGGGCCCGGTCGCGCTCGATGGCGTTGCTCCACTGGGGGATCTTCCACTCGAAGCTGACCTCGGGTTTGAGCGCGGTGCGGGGGAGGTTGATCTCGACGCTGTGGCCGGTGGCCTTGACGTAGCCGATGTCGACCAGACCGGACAGAGCGGTCGACCACAACCGGGCGATGGGCCCGCCACCGGTATCCAGGGCCAGGTGGTCGGTCCCATCGAACCAGCGGGGCGACATCACCCAGCTGTACTTGTCATCGAAGTCGCGCTTTTGGGGCTGGGGTGCGGTGTGCTGGTTCCAGGGATGGTTGCGGTCGACCGGGTTCCCGAGCGGGTCCCGGGTGACGAACATCTTCTGGTCCTCCCAGCTGCTGTAGTAGGAGCTCCCGAGCAGGATGCGGATGCCCAGGTTGATGTCGACCAGGTCGTTGGTCACCAGCTTGCCGTCGACGACCACGCCGGGGGTGACGAACATCGCTCGTCCCCACTCGGTCATGTCGCGGTAGTTGAAGTTGCACACCGCGGGGTCCTGGAAGCTGCCCCAGCAGCCGAGCAGGACCCGCCGGCGACCGACCTCCTCGTAGCCCGGCAGCGCCTGATAGAAGAAGTCGAACAGGTCATCGTGCAGGGGGACGACTTTTTTCATGAACTCGACGTAACGCATGAGCCGGCTCAGGTAATCGGTGAACAGCTGGATGGTGGCGACGGTGCCGACCCCTCCGGGATAGAGAGTCGAAGGGTGCACATGGCGCCCCTCCATCAGGCAGAACATCTCCCGGGTCATGCGGCTCATCTGCAGCGCTTCACGGTAGAAGTCGCCCGAGAAGGGGTTGAGCGACCGCATGATGTCGCCGATGGTCCTGAAGCCGTGCTCGGCGGCGTGGGGGGACTCCGTCCCGTTGGCCATCTCGAGCACACCGTGGTTGGTCTCGGCCACCATCTTCTCGCAGAAGTCCACCCCGACCAGGTTCTCCTGGAAGATGTTGTGGTCGAACATGTACTCGGCCGCCTCGCCCAGGTTGACGATCCACTCACCCAGGTGGGGCGGCTTCACGCCGTAGGTCATGTTCTGCGCGTAACACGAGCAGGT
This sequence comes from Acidimicrobiales bacterium, assembly GCA_036495505.1. Taxonomy (GTDB): domain Bacteria; phylum Actinomycetota; class Acidimicrobiia; order Acidimicrobiales; family RAAP-2; genus DASXMT01. The sequence continues at coordinate 5,350 of DASXMT010000386.1, forward strand.
GGCGTGATTGTCACCACAGATGCCGCAGATGCGGCTGGTGATGAAGTGGGCGTCGCGTGGGTCCTTGCCCTTCATGAAGATGCTGTACCCACGAAAGATCGACGATGTCGAGTGGCACTCGGCCACTTGGCGTTTCGAAAAATCGATCTTGGTGTAGATGCCGAGGCTGCCCACGATCCTGGTGATCGGGTCCCAGGCCATCTCCACCAGGCCGTCGGCGTTCTTGGTCGGTGCTGTCGCCATGTCCTACCTCCACTCGCCTCGGTACCCGGTGGTCAGTTTCTTCCCCGGCTTCCGCCATTTCGGCTCGTCGTCCAGGGTGTTGAGCGTGATCTTGCGCAGCGGACGGATGAGGCGGCCATAGGCCCCGCTGGCCATGGTGGACACGTGCGCGCCGGGTGGCTCGTCCATGAAGGGCATGAACTTGTCGGGGAAGCCCGGCATGGTGCAGCCGATGCAGATGCCGCCCACGTTGGGGCAGCCACCGATGCCGTTCATCCAGCCCCGCTTGGGCACGTTGCACTTGACCACCGGACCCCAGCAGCCGAGCTTGACGATGCACTTGGGGGAGCCGTACTCGGACGCGAAGTCGCCTTGTTCGTAGTAGCCGGCGCGGTAGCAGCCCTCGTGCACCGTGGCGCCGAAGAGCCACTGGGGGCGGAGGGCTTCGTCCAGGGGGATCATGGGCGCCTGGCCCGAGGCCTGGTAGAGCAGGTAGACCAGCGTCTCGGACAGGTTGTCGGGTTGGATGGGACACCCGGGCACGCACACGATGGGCAGGCCGGCCTTGGACTTCCAGCCCCAGCCCAGGTAGTCGGGGACGCCCATCGCACCCGTGGGGTTGCCGGCCATGGCGTGGATGCCGCCGTAGGTGGCGCAGGTACCCACGGCGACCACGGCGGTCGCTTTGGGCGCCAGCCGATCGAGCCACTCACTGGTGGTCATGGGTTGATCGGTCTCGGGGTTGTTCCCGAACCCGCACCAGTAGCCCTCGCTTTTGATGGCCTCGTTGGGGATCGATCCCTCGACGACGAGCACAAAGGGCTCGAGCTCACCCCGATCGGCCTTGAAGAACCACTCGATGAAGTCGTCGGCTCCTCCGACGGGGCCGCACTCGAAGTCGATGAGGTGCCAGTGCACGGCGATCTTCGGCAGTCCCGGGAGGCCGCCCAGGGCGATCTCCTCGATGCTCGGCTGGGTGGCGGCTGTCAACGCCACGGAATCGCCGTCGCAACTG
>DASXMT010000387.1:0-2956 GCA_036495505.1 Acidimicrobiales bacterium
TCGGCGCCCAACCTCGCCGAACGCGACCACCTCACGCGACAGGCCGCACGGCTCAACCTGGAACTGCTCAGTTGAGCGGTGGCCGGCAGTCATTCATCGAAGATCCCGTGCTCGGCCCCTGCCGGGGGCCATCAGCCCCGACCGAACGGCTACCCAAAGGCGCGGCATGAGCAATGTTCGAAGCGAGCAGACGGGCGTCTCATGTCACTTGTGCCAGAACACATGGTGCGTCACTCCGCTCGGACTGGGCACGACGTCGAGATGAAAGCGGCCGAGCAGCTCGTCGGGAGTCTCCCAAAGCTGCGACCCGGACCCGAGCTCCACCGGTGAGACCGCCACGTGCATCGTGTCGACAAGGTCGGCATCGAGAAACTGGCGGATAACGGAGGCACCACCGCCGAGCCGGACGTCCTTGCCATCCGCGGCTTGGCGTGCCTGTTCGAGGACCGTGGCCGGTTCGCCAGCCACGAAGTGGAAGGTCGTATCGGCGAGGGTGAACGAAGGGCGCTCATGGTGGGTCATGACGAACACCGGGGTGTGGAACGGGGGCTCATCGCCCCACCAGCCACGCCATTCGAGATCGCGCCAGGGACCGCGCTGTGGCCCGAACTTGTTCCGTCCCATGATCTCGGCGCCGATGTTGTGGGTGAAGTCGCGCGTGAAGTAGTCGTCGAGACCACGGCTTCCACCGGGGTCAGTTCGGTTGACCCAGCTTGCAGTGGCACCGGCCCAGGCGAACAGGTCGCCGGGGTCGGCGTGGCCAAACGGTCGATCGAGGCTTTGGTTCTTTCCGGCCCCGAATCCGTCACGGGAGACGTTGAAGTTGTGGACTCTCAGCAGTTGGTTCATGTGGTGTTCTCCTGACCTGTCATTGCGAGGTGAGACGGCGGAATTGGCGCAAACTCATCGTTCTCGGTACCGGTACCGCCGCGCCGTACTGACCCCGTGGCGAGGCCGTCCGTCAGACGATCGGCCGCCCAACGGTAGGACCTTCAGCATCTTGGATCTCAAGAGGCGGGGCGCCGGGTCTGCGTGCGGTGGCCGGTTTCGGCTGGTTGACGGGATGGTCGGGCCGTTGGCCATCAAGCGCCTGTCGCACCTGGCGGGCTGCTTCGAGGGACATATCCCGGCGAACGTTGTCGACCGCGGAACCTAGGTGGGGGGTCAGCAGTGTCCGGGGATGTTCGAGCAGGCCGTGTGGAATGCGCTCGGGATGGCCCTGCAGGGCCCGGTCCTCCATGGCGAACACGTCGGCGGCATATGCGCCCAGGCGCCCATCGGCCAGAGCCTCGACCACCGCCGCCTCGTCGATGACCGAACCTCGCCCCACGTTGACCACGAACGCCCCCGGGCGAAGCAGCCCGAGCGTGGACCGGTCTACGAGACCGACGGTTCGCTCGCTGAGGGGAAGCACTACCACGACCACGTCACTGGCCGCAAAAAGCTCCTCGAGGCCGAGGCTTGCTGCCGGCAGCGCCCGTTCCACGACGGCCGGCAACGCCTGGAGGTCGTGGTAGACGATCCGGCTACCGAACGCGGCGAGCCGCTCGGCTACCGCCTGGCCCAACGGGCCCATGCCCACCAGGCCTACCGTGGCGCCGTCAAGGCTCGACCCGTACAGCTGGGGACGCCAGCCGCTGAACCCCCCATCTCGGATCTGGCGGTCGGCCTCGCCTACCCGACGCATGATCCCGATGACCAGGCCAACGGCCAGCTCGGCGGTAGGAGCGATGATCGTGTCGGGCACGACGGTCAGCCATATCCCACGCCGGGCGCAGGCCTGGGCATCGAAGTTGTCGTACCCCTTCAGAGTGGCGCTCACCACCCGAAGCCGGCGACAGCCGGCCAAAAACGCGTCGTCGATGCTGTCGGCCATGCAGGTGATCAGCCCCTCCGCATCGGCGGCCCGGTCCAGAACCTGCGCCCGCGACCACACGCCGACCTTCCTGGATGGCAGGGACGGATGACAGAACCCAGCCAGGTACTCGACCACCTCGGGATGAACCCAGTGTGTGACGACGACGCGTGGTCTGCGAGCAGTCATGGCCAAGTGAGTCTTCCGCGCTCCGCTTGGCTGCGCCACATTGAAGCGGGTGGAGTCGTTCCTTGCTTCAGCGGTGACGATCGCCTTCGCCGGGTCAGACGAGGCCTTCGCTGTGGCGGCCAGTTTCTCGGAAGGCGCGGGAGATGACCGATGACCTTTGCCCCGTCGCGGCGTCTGTCCTTGTAGTTGTTCGCTTGCCGTCTCATCGGCTGCCTGAAAAGGAGTCCTCAGTATGACGAACGAGAGCCTCAGCGCCACGGTCACCATCAAGGCACCGGCGGAGACCGTCTTCGCGATCATCGCCGACCCTGCCAGTCATGCGGCGATCGACGGCACGGGTTGGGTCCGCGAATCCCTCGATGGCAACAACCTGCTCACGACAGCAGGTCAAGTCTTCCGGATTGCGATGTACCACCCTAACCATCCGGATGGGAACTACGAGATGGCCAACAAGATCGTGGTCTTCGATCCTCCACACGCCATCGCCTGGAAGCCGGGCCAAGACCCGGCAGGGAACGGCGAGCTCGAGTTCGGCGGGTGGGTCTGGCGGTACGACCTCACGCCGATCAGGCAATCCGAGACGGAGGTCATGCTTTCCTACGATTGGGCGGCGGTGCCAGCGTCCATCCGCGAGCACATTGGGTTTCCGCCGTTCGATCCCGATCATCTCAATAACTCGCTGAACCATCTGGCCATGCTTGTCTCGTCTAGGGCTGATTGACGGAGTGACGAGAGGACACCCCATCTCCTTGGCGGCGACCCGGTCCGACACTGGGCCACGCTCAGGTGGCGACCGCAACCCGCATGGCGTCGACAACTTGGAGGTCGTCTAGTGCCAGTTCCGAGTGCCTCCGCAAGGCGATCCCGAGGCCCTGGCTATCGCTCGTCGCGTACGATGGCATGAAGGCCAAG
>DASXMT010000388.1:0-4029 GCA_036495505.1 Acidimicrobiales bacterium
AAGCGGCCGACTGCTTGGCTCGCTTGTCGGGAGCCAGGACCATGACCATGTTCCGCCCATCGAGGCGCGGAACCGACTCGGGCTTGCCCATGCCATCCATTTGATCAGCGATGCGGTCGAGGATCTTCTTGCCCAGTTCGGGATGGAAAACCTCTCGGCCACGGAACATGATGGTGATCTTGACCTTGTGGCCTTCGTCGAGGAATTTGGCCACTTGCCGGGTCTTGGTGTCGAAGTCGCCGGGACCGATCTTCGGCCGGTACTTCATCTCCTTGATCCCTACGTGGACCGCCTTGCGACGCGATTCCTTGGCTCGTTGTGCCGCATCGAACTTGAACTTGCCGTAGTCCATGATTCGGGCCACGGGTGGATTCGCCGATGGGGCCACCTCGACCAGGTCGAGATCGAGCTGACGGGCAATGTTCAACGCCTCCGGGAGCAGCTTGATACCGAGCTGCTCTCCATCGGGGTCTACCAGGCGTACTTCGCGAGCGCGGATACGGTCGTTGATCCGGGGCTCATTGGTTGTGGCGGTAGCTGCTATTCGACTTCACTCCCTGTCTGGGGTCACGGACTTCCCGTGACCAGTAAAAGGGAGCGGAGCCACCGCTGGGCCTTCGCCGACAAAGTGTCGGCACCGGATCCATTGACCCTGCGCACGCACATTTCGCCGTGGCCGGGTGGGAGTCATCGACTGCGTGACTCCGCTTCCTCGTCTGTCAGTGCCTTAGGCTACCAGCGATGAGCTCACTTTGGACACCCGGAGGCGAACGGCCCGTCGGCCGACCCGACCAACAGTCACCAGGTCAACCCCCTTCTGGTGCCCCACCAGGCACCGGGAGACCCGGTGATCCCGGCGCCAGAGGGCCCGGTGATCCCGGCGTCGGCGAGGAGGTCGACCCCCAGCAGGTGGAGGAGATGCGGCGACAGTTGGCCGCCACCCCGGCCGACGTGGTGATCGCCAACCACTGCTACGGGCTCTTCGAATTGGCGGCTGTGTACCTCTCGCAGACGCCCCCGATGCTGCCCAAGGCCCGACTGGCCATCGACGCCATGACCGCAGTGGTGGAGGGCCTGGAGGGGCGTCTGGGCGAATCGGAGCCACAGCTCCTCGAAGGCCTGAGCCAGCTCCGCCTGGCCTACGTGCAGATCGACGGCGCCCAGCGGGCCGCCGGCGACGCGGCCGGAACGGCGCCTGCCAATGGCGCTCCCGGCGAAGGCGGCACGACTCCTCCCGGGCCACAATCGAGCACGGCTCCATCTGAGGGCGATGGAGCCGGATCCGCCGAGTGATCTCTGTACTCGGGATGGGTGACGCCGGCGGACCGGCTGCACCCGATCCCGTCAGTTCCGGAGGACCACGGGGCGAGCCCGGCTCATCCGGTCCCGGAGGTCGACCTGCCTCACCCGAGGCAGCAGGCACTCCGGGCAGCGCCCCGATGGGAGCCATCGACGGAAAGCGACTCCGGAGCTTCATCGGGCTCTCGGTCGGGTTGGTGGGCCCTCGGGCCAACCTGGCCGTGTCCGGCGTACTCATCACGTTGTACGTCCAGCACCGGTCGTCGGGGGCACTCGCCGTCACCTTCGCCCTGACCGCCAACCGCCTCCTCAGCTGGATGACCTATCCGATCGCCGGGCGCCTCAGCGACCGCACACGCAGCCGGATCGGGCGCCGCACCCCGTACATGGCCGTGAGCCTCATCCTCATGGGCGCGGCAACGTGGATGTTCACCGTGGTCCAGGGCTATTGGCTCCTGGTGCTGTTCATAGTGATTGCCCGGCAGGCGGCGTCGGTCTTCACCCTCACCAACGTGGCCGTGGTGCCCGAGGTGTTCGGACGGAGCCGCTGGCTGAAGGCCCTGGTGCTGACGACTGCGCTGGGCACCCTGGCCAGCCTGGTCATCAAGGCCACGGTCATCACCACGTGGAAGCAGAACAATCCCGCCACGTGGAACCTCCCTTTCCAGGTGGCCGCCGTGTTCATGATCGTCGTCGGGCTGGTCGTCCTCGTCCTGGTGCGGGAGTCCAAGGCCGCCACCTTCGGGGCCGACGCCGACCGCAAGGCTCGGGCCCGGCCGGCGAGGGACGAGATCCGGGACATCCTCAAGACTCCCAACGCCAAGGTGCTGGTGGGCGGGTCCCTACTCTTCTGGGCCGGACTCGGTTCGACGGCGTACGTGGCCATCTTGTTCTTCCAGCGGGTGGTGCATGCCGGCGCCAGTGCCCAGACCATCGCCGGGCTGGTCACCGGCGTTCCCACCTTCCTGCTCGGCATCCTGCTCGGCATCCCCCTCAGCCGCATGCTGAGCCGCCGTCAGCTTGCCATCGGCGCACCTCTCATCGGGGCCCTCCTGGCCGGGGTGCAGTACTTCGACACCCATATCTGGCAGGCGGTGGTGCTCGCCTTCATCGGCGCGCCGTTCATAGGGGCCTATGTCATCGTCCTGGCCCCGTACCTGTTGCAGCTGCTTCCCCGGTCCGGTGGTCTCGGCGAGCGGTTGGGCCTGTTGCTCTCCCCCTTCAACCTGGTGGGCGTGGTCCTCGCCTATGTGGCCGCCGCTGTGGTCGATGCCACGGGCAACTACCGCCTGATCTGGGTGTTCCCCGCAGCCACCGGCATCGCCCATGCCCTGGTAAACACCCGGCTCCGCTTCCCTGTCCACCGACCCCGGACCGACATGGTGACCAAGTTGTGGGATTGGAGCGTCCTTCAGAGTGAATCGATGGCCGAGACCGGGATCGTGGCCGGCCTGCTCGCCGCGCCCCTCCTCGGCGAGGTGACCAAGGAGGACGCCGACAGTGCGGTCATCGTCGACGTCGCCCGCGACATCCTCGGCGATCCCTATGCGGACGATGCAACTGCAGACGATGGAACTGCAGACGATGTAACGAAGGACGACCCGGCCTCGGACAAGACCAGCTTGGACAAGTCAGCCCCGGACTCGACAACGCCGGACTCGACAACGCCGGACTCGACAACGCCGGACTCGACAGCACTGGACAAGACCACCCCCGACTCCACAGCGTCAGACGATGTACCGGAACCCGCCTCGAAACCAGGCGACGAGAGACCAACACCGCCCGAGGGCACCGGCACCATCGCGTCTGCCGGTCAGTCCGGCGGCGCCTCCAAGGCTCCGAGCGGTAGAACAGACGACGCCTGAAGCCGGCCGAGGTGACCGGCGTCGACGGTGAAGGCCACCGAGGCGCCCTCGGCGATACGACGAGAGCCATCGGTGATCACCGTGCAGTGGAAGTCGAAGCGCCGATCGCCCGATTGGACCACGCCGAGCCCGCGGGGATCGTCGAAGCTGGCCACGAACCCGAGCAGCGGCACGCGGCGAGCCGGCGGCAGATCGACCCTGTGTTCATCCGACATGAGCTGTCCGTCCGCCTTCAGCGCTGTTCGTCCGCCATCAGCGCCGGCTCAATGCACGATCTTGGACAGCGACAGCTCGATGATGTCGGTCGCCCCGCGGTCCTTCAGCTCGGGGATCAACACGTTGATCTTCGATTTCGGCACCACCGTCTCCACCGCGAAGCCGCCCCCGCCATAGAGCTCGGACACGGTCGGTGAGCGCAGCGACGGGACCAGGTCGATGACCGCCTGGAGCTGGTCCGCGGTCACATTGAGCTTCACCAGGACGTTGCCCCTCGCCTCGAGCGCCCCTTGCAACAGCGTCAGGAGCTGGTCCATGGCGTGGCGCTTCTCGGGATCGGCAGCCGCCGTCGGGTTGGCGATCAGCTCGGTGTGGGACGTGAACAGCGTCTCGACGATCTTCAGACCAGCCGCCCTGAGGGCCCGGCCCGTCTCGGTGATCTCGACCACGCAGTCGGCGATGTCGGGGACCTTGGCCTCGGTCGCCCCATACGACAGGCTGACCTCGGAGCGCACCCCGTGTTTCTCCAGATAGCGCCGGGTCAGCTCGGGGTATTCGGTCGCCACCCGCAGGGCTCCGTCGGCGCCCGTTCCCGAGGCGGCCAGGTCGGCGACGGAGGTCACTGGCGAGTTGTTGGCCACGGCCAGGA
>DASXMT010000389.1:0-3413 GCA_036495505.1 Acidimicrobiales bacterium
ATGACCATCGTGGCTGACGGACACGACGTTGACCGAGGTGTTGACGGCAATCCCCTCTCGTTCGAACACGGTGGCCAGCAGTTCGCTCGATTCCGGGTCCTCTGTCGCGAGCAGGCGTTCGGCCACCTCGAGCACCGTCACCTCGACACCGAAGCGAGAGAAGACCTGCCCGAGCTCTACCCCGACGGGTCCCCCGCCCAGGATGGCCAAGGTGGTCGGCAGGGTCTCCACTTCGATGGCCTTCCGGTTCGTCCAGTACGGCGTATCGGCCAGTCCGGGGATGGGCGGGATCGATGAGCGGGCACCTATGCCGAGGACGATGGCCCGGCTGGCCTCGAAGGTCCGGTCTCCCACCACGACCCGGCCGGGACCGTCGAGGCGGCCCCAGCCCCGCACGAACCGGCCGCCTTTGCCCTCGAAGCGCTTGACGGCAACCGTGTCGTCCCAGTTGTCGGTGGCCTCCTCGCGGATCCTGGCCACCACTGGAGCCCAATCCGGACGGACGGTGGCGTCTCCGGCCATCCCGGGGATCCTGCGGGCCTCGGTCAGCAGGTTGGCGGCCCGGATCATCATCTTGGAGGGGATACATCCCCAATACGGGCACTCCCCCCCGACCAGCTCCGCGTCGATGCCGACCACGTCGAGCCCCGCCTCGGCCAGCTTCCCGGCCACCTCCTCGGCCCCCGGACCCATACCGACGACGATCACTTCTGCTCGTTCAGCCATCTCTGCTCCTCCTCGTGCCCGGATGCGTCGGCCACCGTCGCGCCTGTGCCCACTCGTGGCCGGTCTCTGGGCGCCGATGTCCGTCGGGGAAGAAGTCTGGTGCACATCGGGTTCAAACTGCCATGAAAGTACGTGCAACTTGGAATGGAACGGTATTGGCCGAGAGCGACGAGACCGTCGTGGTCGAGGGAAACCACTATTTTCCTCCCGCCTCGGTCAACGACGAGTTCTTCGAGCCCAGCGACAGCCACACGACCTGCCCTTGGAAGGGTGAGGCCAGCTATCGAACGGTGGTGGCCGGTGGAGATCGGAATAGGGACGCGGCGTGGTACTACCCGTCGCCTCTGTCAGCAGCCGATGAGATCACCGATCACGTGGCCTTCTGGCGAGGGGTCGAGGTGACCGAAGGCGCCTGAATCGCGGCGTTTCCGGAGTCGCGGTGCGCTACTCGCCCCCGGCGTCGGCCCGTCCCCGGGCCACGTCGAAACAGGCGATGGCCCCGGCCGTGGCCACGTTCAGAGAGGACAACGTTCCGTGCTGAGGAATCGATCCCAGTGCGTCGCACCGCTTCCTGGTCAGCGCAGCCAGGCCCCTGTCTTCCGAGCCGAGGACGAGAGCCAGCGGCTCCTCGCCGAGCGGTAGTTCGTAGAGGGGGCGCGGTGCATCCCCGGCCAACCCCACGGTCCACACCCCGAGCGCGGACAGGCGCTGGAGGGCGTTGGGGATGCCGGGAACCAGGGTCATGGGGAGGTACTCGATGGCGCCGGCCGCCACCTTGGCCACCGTGGGCGACAGGTGCACGGAACGATGGCGGGGAAGGACGATGCCGGTGACCCCGGCGCACTCCGCACTCCGGAGCAGCGCTCCCAGATTGTGTGGGTCGGTGATGCCGTCCATGACCAAGAGGAAGGGCAGTCGACCACGCCGGGACGGCTCGCAGAGCTGCTCGAGGGAGACCTCTTCCACCGGCTTGGCCAGAGCCACGACCCCTTGGGCGCCATCGGTCCGAGCCACGCCGTCGAGTCGCTTGCGGGACACATAGTCGACCCGAACCCGCCGCTTGGTAGCCAGAGACTCGATGTCGTCGAGGATGGCGGCGGCGTCCATGCCCTCGACCATCATGAGCGTCCGGACGGTCCGCCGGTTGGCCAACAGGAGCTCCCGGACGGCCTGGCGCCCCTCCACTTGTTCCCCGCCGAGGCCAGGGTTTTCCTGGCTACGCCTGGGTGCCTGTCCGTCCCGGTCGGTCCGGCCACGGCCCTCGACGCGCCCGGCTCCCGCCCGGCCGGCTCCGGGCCGCCCAGCTCCCGCACCGGCCCGCCCAGCTCCGGCACCGGCCCGCCCAGTCCCTTTAGCGCCACCCCGGCCCGATGCGGCCCGAGGGGAGCCGCCACGACCGGCGCCTCGCGACCCGCTCCTGTCGTCTCGACCGCCGCCGCTACCGCTGCGACCGCCCGGTCGTCCCCGGCCCGGTGGCGTCATCGATCGACCGCCTCATCGGCATCGCCGACGCGCTCGATCGGCGCAGCCACGAGCACGACGGCCATACAGGCGACGCCTTCGGCCCGGCCCAGGGCACCCAGTCCTTCGGCTCGGGTCGCCTTGACGCTGACCGGCGCTCCGAGCACACCACCCAGGCGATCAGCCATGGGCCCGACGTAGGGAGCCAGCTTGGGCCGCTCGGCCACCACGGTGCAATCGGCGTTCACCGGTACCCAGCCCGCTTGGGCCACCAGCTTCACCACCCGGGCAAGCAGGGTCACGCTGTCGGCGCCTGTCCACTGCGGGTCGGTGTCGGGAAAATGACGACCGAGGTCGCCGAGGCCGGCCGCGCCCAAAAGGGCGTCGGAGACGGCGTGGGCCACTGCGTCGGCATCGCTGTGACCATCCAGCCCGATGGCGTCGGCGGCATCGATGGTGATGCCCCCCAGCACCAGCGGGCGATCGGGGTCGGTGGAGAACCGGTGGACGTCGATCCCCTGTCCAATCCTGACGTTGGGTGCGCCGGTCACGATCCGACCAGGATTTCGGCCAGGATCAGGTCGTGGGGGACGGTCAGCTTCAAGTTGCGAGGATCGCCCGGCACCGTGCGCACCGTAGCGCCGATGGACTCGAGCAGCGCAGCGTCATCGGTGGCGTCTGCTCCCTCTCGATGGGCCCGGCGCAGGACCGTTGCCCGGAACGCCTGGGGGGTCTGGGCGGCGACCAGATCACTGCGATCGACGGTGCCCATCACCTGCGTGTCGGCGACTCGCTTCAAGGTGTCGGTCACCGGGAGCACGGGAATGCACCCGTCAGCGAAAGACTGCCCGGTGACCGCCGCCACCACGGCCTCGAACAGGGCGGGGGAAGCCAGAGGGCGCGCCGCGTCGTGGATCACCACCACGGTGGCATCGGCGGGCACAGCTGCCAGCCCGGCCCGGACCGAGGCGGCCCTCGACGGGCCACCATCGACCCGGATATCGGCGCCAAAATTGGGATCCGGGGCATCCGCCACCGGCGGCTGCCCGGCGGGCACCACGACCACGACCCCGGTGGCAACACCGCGGGCGCCGGTGATCGACCGCTCCAGCACGGTACGGCCACCCAGGTCCAGGAATTGCTTGAGCCGCCCGAACCGGTCCCCGGAGCCGCCGGCGACCACGATGGCCCACACCGTCTCCCTGCCGGCGCTGGCCGGGTCGACG